>JBIKOO010000080.1:0-6496 GCA_044358015.1 Ilumatobacteraceae bacterium | reverse complement strand
GGAAACATGTCGGCATTGTTGGCTGGGCGGCACTGGTGGCGTTCACGAAACGAAGGGCGCCATGATCACACACGTGGACTCATCATGGCTTCAAAAGGCGCACACTCGTCAGTAGCTCAAGCGGCGCGGGCAATGGATGCCGATGTGCTGTTAGTTCCAGCAGATGAACGTGGCCGTCTAGTCGGGTCAGCATTGCGCGCAACAGTTGAATCAATGTCGCAAGCTGACTGTGATCGTTTGTTTGCAATCGTTGCGACATGTGGAACAACCAACCTTGGTGTTATTGATGAGTTATCGGTAGTCGCCGATGTCGCACAAGAACTCAATGTGTGGTTTCACGTTGACGGTGCTTATGGCGCTGCTGGTTTATGCGCGCCAAGTGTGCGACACAAGTACATCGGAATTGAACGAGCCGACAGTTTTATTGTTGATCCGCATAAATGGTTGTTTGGACCGTATGACAGTTGTGCATTGATCTACCGCAATGTTCACGATGGACCTCGGGCCCACACGCAACATGCTGAATACTTAGACGTTTTGCACAGCGAAGTTGATGAAACGCAACCATGGCTTGAAATGAATCCAGCCGATATGGCTCATCATCTCAGTCGTCGAGCGCGCGGCTTGCCATTGTGGTTTAGTTTGGCGACGCACGGAACTGATGCGTATGCCGATGCTGTTGAACGCACGCTGAAGGTAACAAAACAAGGTGCTGAAGAAATTCGTTCGCGCCAATACCTTGAATTATTGCTTGAACCTGATTTGAGTATTTTGGTATTCCGACGTCTTGGTTGGACTCCCGAGGACTATCAGCGTTGGAGTGACCAACAGTTGTATTCGGGCGAATCGTTTATTGTTCCGAGTTCATGGAATGGTGAAACCGTTCTGCGTTTTTGCATTGTGAATCCGCGTACTCGACGACAGCATCTCATAGAAATTCTTGATTCATTGGCTCCGGAGGAATCGTGAGTAATTCAGAGAACATGGCAGATCTATTAATCGAAAATGCGTTGGTCGTTGCGACAGTTGACGACGCTCGGCGCGAACTTAAAGGTGGTTGGGTTGCGATTACCAATGGTTTGATCAGCGGGGTTGGCTCATCGTTAGATGCAAAGCCGATTGCTCAAGAAAAACTTGATGCGACTGATTGTTTGGTCACTCCAGGTTTAGTGAACACTCACCACCACATGTATCAAAACCTCACTCGTGCCTATCCTCCAATGACAGATAAGCCGTTGTTTGGTTGGTTGCAATCGCTTTATCCGTTGTGGCGGGCTATTGACGAAGAGGCCGTCTATGCGAGTGCATATGTTGGGCTCGCCGAACTCGCTTTATCTGGATGTACAACCAGTACTGATCATCTGTATCTGCATCCTCACGGGGCTGGCGATTTATTGACTGCCGAAATTCGCGCTGCTCAAGAACTCGGAATGCGCTTTCACCCGACCCGTGGCTCAATGTCGTTGTCACAAAAAGATGGGGGCTTGCCACCCGATGATGTCGTATCGGATGACGACGAAATTTTGGCTGCAAGTCAATTGGCCGTCGAGCGTCACCATGATCGCTCGTTCGGTGCAATGGTGCGGGTGGCGTTAGCTCCATGTTCGCCGTTTAGTGTCACCGAAGATTTAATGGTGCGCTCGGCTGAACTCGCTGAAAAACTAGATGTGCGTTTGCATACCCACTTTGCCGAAAATGCTGAAGATGATGATTTTTCAATTGCGACTTTCGGTTGCCGACCAATGGAATATCTCGAACGCACTGGCTGGTGTTCAGATCGCACGTGGGTCGCGCACTGTGTCATGCCTAATCATGATGAGGTTCATCGTTTGGGTGCGGCGGGTATTGGTGTGGCGCACTGTCCAAGTAGCAACATGATTTTGGCTTCTGGTATTTCTCCTGTTGTTGAGTTGCGGGCGGCTGGAGTGAAAGTTGGACTAGGCGTTGATGGTTCATCATCAGCCGACTCAGCATCAATGTGGCTTGAAGCCCGCCAAGCGATGCTGCTCGCGAAATTGCGTAATGGTGCCAGTGCCGGAACGGCGCGAACATCTCTTGAAATCGCTACCCGAGGTGGCGCGGGTTGTTTGGGTCGCGAAGGCGAGATTGGTGAGATCAGCATTGGTGCAGTTGGTGACATCGCCGTCTGGTCGCTTACCGGGCCTTCGTTCGCTGGCGCGATCGCCGATCCGATTGAAGGTTGGCTGCGTTGTGGTCCGGCGTCGGCCAAGCACACCGTTGTTCATGGGCAAGTCGTGGTGCGCGACGGTCATTTAACGCATCCCGCACTTGATGACATGTTGAAGTCACATCATTCCATTAGTTCACGTATTCAACAGTTGTCCTGAAAAGTTGAACATGAAACAACCGGCTGCAGTTCTTTGGGATATGGATGGGACCATTGTCGACACTGAACCATATTGGTTCGCTGCCGAATTTGAGATCGTCGAAATGCACGGTGGGCAATGGTCGCTTGACCACGCTCGTGCGTTGGTTGGTTCTGATTTACTTGACTCGGGTGCGTATATGCGCGAGCACGGCGGAGTAGATCGCGAACCCGTCGAGATTGTGGAGATGTTGCTTGATCGAGTGGTGGCTCAACTGCGCGCCGAGATTCCGTGGCGTCCAGGTGCTCGCGAATTGTTGGCAGCGGTGAATGGCGCAGATATTCCAACGGCTCTCGTGACGATGTCATGGAAGCGCTTCGCCGATCAAGTGGTTGAGTGTTTACCTTCGGGCAGTTTTCGAGTTTCGGTGACTGGTGATGAAGTCACTCGTGGTAAGCCTCATCCCGAACCGTATTTGTTGGCTGCCGAACGTTTGGGCGTGGACCCGCGTCATTGTGTCGCGATTGAAGATTCACCTACCGGCGTGCGGTCAGCACTGGCTGCGGGTTGCCGCGTTTTGGGTGTTCCGCATGTGATCGCGATTCCGGGTGATCTAGATCAAGGTTCAGGTCAACTGGTCATCGCTTCATCACTTGTTGACACATCATTGAGCGATTTAGTTTGGTAAAACAAGCGATCTGGTCTGGCGAAGTAGTAGAAAACCTCAGTTATTTCCGACCAGATCGCCAAGATAGTGAGCTGCTGATAAGCCAGAGAGAACGGCGCCTTCAACTTTTGGTCCCGCAAAGGCGTCACCCGCGAAAACCAAAGTGTTCACTGCGAAAAATGGTTCGGGCCACACCTTGCGCGGCGTTGCAAAGCGCCACTTCTTGTATTCGCTCACCACGATCTGTGCATCACCAAGATATTTCTGAGCAGCCTGCGTCATAAGCGCTAGTCCGTCGTCAAGCGAATCGTCCCAATGGGCAGAACTCCAAGCTGGATTGGCATGAAAAGTAATTGCTGGAATTGGCGAAATTCCTTTGGCTTGGTTGTCGCCGATCCACGAGAAAACTTCATCAGGATTCTGTATTCCACCTGGCGACGGAATTGCCGATGGACCATCAAGCACCGCGAGCAATCCAATGGTTCGGTCGTAATCGGTCAGCAATAAATCTTGTGGTAGTTCAACACCGGTGGTGACGGTGAGCGAATACGACTGCGGAAGTGGGCAAGTCATGATGACCGCATCGCAATCAATTCGAGAATTGTCGTCAATAACAACAGTCCAACGCTCGGGATCAGCGTCGCATGGTTTCACTGCAAAGACGAGCGTTGAAGTTCGTACATCAAGACCTTGAGCAATGTGTTTGGTGAGAGCCGTCATTCCGTTATTGACGACATAGCGTGGATGTCCATCGTCAGCGACAAATCCTCGGCACCACTCACGCACAACTCCGTCGGTTATCCAACGATCAACCATCTGCTGAAATCGTTCATCGCGAACAGTAAAGAACTGTGCACCGTGGTCCAAGATGGCAGTTGATCCATCGGGGATGGAAATTCGCCGAGTGGCCATACGTCCACCAAGGCCGCGGCCTTTGTCAAGAACTACAACGTGGTGACCATTTTCCTGTAGAAAACGGGCCGCCGTTAATCCGCTGAGACCGGCACCAACAACGACAACATCACTCACGAGACAGAGCGTAGGTGACGTTGTTCGCTTGTGGCCTTGTTGTGCTTTGATTTCCAGACCTGCTCGGCTCGTGACAAGAAGTCACCAAGCACGCGATTGAAAGTAGTGGCGTGCTCAATCATGAGTCCATGTGCTGCGCCCGACAACACCGAAAGTTCTGCGGTGGGGATTCGGTCAGCAATTTCTTCGCTATCACCGCGGGGTGTCAGCACATCTTGATTACCAACAATCACGGTTGTCGGCACCTTGATTGAACTCAGTTGATCGCGCATCGAATCATCGGCATCAAGAATTGCTTGCACTTGCCCCTTGAAGCCATGTGAAGGTCGGGATGTTGAGATGGGTCCGAGCCACGAAACTGCGGGCCATAAGCGACGAAGCGAACGTGGTCCGATGACCCAACGTGCAGCGACTGCAGTCATGGCACCCATACCTTTTTCGGTGGCAATATCGCCCCATGTTCCGATGAGGTCACGGCGCCACTGGTGGTTGCTGCACGAGGTACAAACCAACGAGAGTGAGCGAACTCGTTCGGGGTACAGCACCGCAACGAGTTGAGAAATCACGCCGCCCATTGATGCGCCAACGACATGGGCATTGTCAATTTGGGCATGGTCAAGAACAGATATTGCATCTGCTGCCATTTGTTCAATTGTGTACGCACCAAATGGTTTGTCACTTCTTCCAGCACCACGATTGTCATGAGCGATCACTCGATAGCGCGTCGCAAGTACGAATCGTTGCATATCCCACATGTGCTTGTCTGCGCCGAGTCCCTGAATCATCAATACGGGCGGCGCTGATTTGCGACCAATAATTTCGTAGTGAATGCGGGTGCCGTCGCTGGCAATTGCGTAGGTCATGATGCTTGATCCCATGCAACTTTGGGTGGCACACGAACAACGCCTTCCCAGGTGAAGAGTGAATCAATGATTTCTTGGGTGCTCATTGAAGGTTCCCAGCCAAGTTCTTGGGCGCAACGAGTGCTGACACCTCGTCGACCGTGATGCAGTACTTCCATCACGTGTTCGGGAACCGGTGCACCAAAGAGGTGTGCAATGCGACGGGTAATTGCCCACTCGGGGCCGATGAGCGGAAGCGGAATATGCCGACTTCTTTTCACGACAGAAAAGCCGCTAATCGCACCGTCGCCAATAATGTTGATGGGATGCCCAATTGTGCGTTGCGCTGCCAACACAAAAGCGCGCGCCGCATCAATCTCGTGCAACACACTGAACATCGGTGGTTTCAAAACATTGAAAGGTACGAAAGGTAAACGCAACAGCCGACCGAGCGGACTCGGAACATGAGGACCCACAACTGGTGCGAGACGCAACGCCGTGACATCAGCGCGTGATTCAGCAAATGCAGTCTTAGCGAATTCTTCTAATTCGACCAGCATGCGTCCGTAATGTGATGTCGGTTGCGTCGGTGCGGTCTCGTCGGGAATATCGCTGCGGTTACCACCTCGGCCATAAACCTCAAGGCCTGACCGCAGCACCACATGTTTCAGTGACTTGCCATCACACGCGGTACCAAAAACTGATTGTGATGCTTCGCGCGTAAATCGCTCGGCGTGCGGCGGACCCGTGCGCGCATCAGGTTCCCAGACGGCGAGGTGAATCAGAACATGCGGATCAAAAGACTTGATGATGTGCGCAGCGCGAATTGAATCATCGGCATCAACAAGATGAAACTCGCTGCGATTTAAGCGACGTCGTGGCGGATCGCCGTCCATGCCAACGATGGAGCCAACCCATGATTCTTTTTCAAGTTCGGATGCGACGAGTGATCCGAGTTGCCCGCCCATTCCGGTGATGAGAACTCGTTGACCAGAACGCGGCGCCGTTGCCATATCACTGACGCTAGTACCAATGACCGACTAGGGCAGTCTTTCGTTTTCTTCTTAAGTGAGAAGTTACAGCGATTTAGCGCAGGAGGTGGGCCCGCAAAATGAGTTCACGAGCTGAGGGATCAAGTTGATGACCAGCGAGTTTCTCGCCAATAGCGATGGCCTCAATGGGGTCTTCAACCATTCCTTGCCAACGCACGAAAGCAGCCATGGCACCCATGATGATGTCACCAACCTCTTCGCCGTGAACGATCACCTTGACGTTGTTCGTGAGCAACTTTTTGAGTTCTTTGAAGAGCCCGCGAGCCCATTCATCAATCTTTTCGTTGTTCTCGTTGTTGTATGGCCGATGCTGATAATTGACGTTGAGTTCGTCGTAATTATGCAGGTTATGCGGGGCCGGGATGATGCTGATCAAACAGCCGAAATGGTTTTCTCGGATCCAAATGATCTCTTCTTGACGGCGAACACGACGATGGTTATCGCCATAGCCCCCGGGGCGTTCACATACGGCTAATCGGTCTTTGAGAATCCAAGTGAAGTTTCTGGGGGTAATTCCCAGAGCCCACTTTCCACGTAACTTAGGCGGCACGCCGTCACACTAGTCCTGAGCAGGGGCGG
>JBIKOO010000078.1:0-6619 GCA_044358015.1 Ilumatobacteraceae bacterium | reverse complement strand
TTCTACAGCCTCGCCATTGTTCCGACCTGGGTTGATGGCATGACCAAGGGCGCTGGTTGGATTGCCATCGCGCTTGTTATCTTCGGCTTCTGGCGACCGAGTTTGACGCTGCTCGGTGCATATCTGTTCGGTGCATTGCAGTCTCTCGGCAGCACATTGAAGGCCCGCGGCGTCAACATCAGTGGCGACATTCTTGATGCCCTGCCCTTTGTCATGACCATCGTGGTCCTTGTTCTCGTCTCAAGTCGTTTTGCGCATCGCAAACTAGGAGCACCAGCAGCACTTGGTGTGCCCTACGAACGAGAAGAGCGATGACATCTAGTTCTATGACATCAATTTCAAACATCTCCCCCGAACTCAAACATGTTTGGCACCCGATCGGACGAATTGATTCGTTTACTGAAACTCCGACTCGTATTGAACTAGTCGGCGACCCTTATGTCGTCGTTCGACTCGATGGACAGGTCAAAGTGTTTGCTGATGTCTGTCCCCATCGCTATGCGCGACTCTCTGACGGAATTGTGATCGGCTCGAATATTCAGTGTCCATATCACGGTTGGCAATTTGGACCTAACGGAAAGTGTGCCCATGTGCCCGCCCTTGGCGCAGATGCAACGTTGCCGCCTGCTCAACTCACTGCACCGTTCGTTCAAGAAAAGTACGACCTCATTTGGGTTTCACCACTCGAACCTCTCACCGACATTTTGGAAATTCCTGAATGGGATGACGAGTCACTTGCACACGTCTGGATGCCACCAGTTGATTTCAAAGCAGGCGCGGCCCAGGCCGTTGACAACTTCCTTGACTTCTCACACTTTCCATTTGTTCATGCCGGCACATTCGGATCTGACAAAGATTTACTTGTCGCCGATTACACCACCGAGCGCGGTGAAGACGGTTGGGGATTTGTTGTCAAGTACCCACACCTCATCGAAAATCACGAAGACCCGTTAGTCGCAACCGGCGAACACCCGTTGGTTCAAGAGCGTTTCATGCGCTATGACTATCGCGTTCCATTCACTGCCAACTTACGACTAGAGATTCCGACAACGGGAATGATCAATGCAATTGTCTTTTGGTGTCAACCAGTCAATGCTGATACCACGCGGGCGCACATTGTGATGCTCCGCAACGACTGTCACACACCAGAAGATTTTCAAGCCGCGATTGATTACGAGAATCGAATCTTTGTGGAAGATTTGAAAGTTCTCGAATTTCTCGCCGACAAGACTGTTCCTCTTGACCGTGGACAGGTGCATATACGCTCAGACCGTCATACTGTCGAGTTCAGACGCATATTGTTGAAATTACTCAATGGATCATGAGTCAATTCAACGCTGACTATTACAAACGTTTCTATGGGCGCGGTGGAGTGCACGACAAAAAGCGCATCGCCCAACTCGGATCCGCAGTTCACAACATGTGCGCCTGGTGGGGAGTTGCTCCTAAGTCTGTGCTTGATATTGGTGCCGGACCTGGGCTCTGGCGCGATTGGTATCGCGAAAGCTTTCCGAATGTTCGCGTGACGTCAACCGATGTCAGCGAATATGCTTGCAACAAATTTGGCCACCAGCTTCGAGATATTTCTCAGTGGACTCCACCGCGCGCATTTGATCTGGTGATCTGTCATGGAGTCTTGCAATACCCCGATGACACAGCTGTCGAAGCAGCAATCAAAAATATTGCTGCTGCAACTCGCCATGTTCTCTACCTCGAAGTTCCAACCTTGCTCGACTTTCATACGATCGTTGATGCATCATCAACCGACATGGAAGTTCATCAGCGACCCGGCGATTGGTATCGCGAATTACTCGATCCGTATTTCGTGCAAGCTGGGTCTGGGCTATGGGTTCGTCGAGGGGGCAATGTGTTGCTCTACGAACTTGAAGGAACGAAGTAACTGCTACGCAGTGGTTGACTTGCGAACCGGACGTGACCAACCCGGATCATCGGTACGAGTCGGAGATGGCCATTGACCTTCACCCATCTCAACCATTCCATGTGGTGCTCCATACTCGGCGAGCAAATTGAGATACGGAACTGCATCAAATCCTTCAGGCCCGCGAACCCCAGAGTGTTTCCACACACCACTGGCAATGAGTTCGAGAGCAACCACTGGGCAGATTGCGGTTTGCCACAACACGGCTTGACAACCCCAATCCCCCATTGTTTCTTGGTTATCTACCACGTGATACAGATATAACTCACGTGGCTTGCCATCTTTGGTGCCCTTGATCCAGGTGCCCGCACAGGTTTTTCCAGTCATTAAGTGACCGAGTTTCGCGGGGTTAGGTAAAACTGCTGCCAGTACATCGCGCGGTGCCACCTTGACATCACCAACTTGAATCTTCTCAGCTGAATCAAGTCCGAGATATGCAAACGTCTTGAGCCAGTTGATGAAATCTGTGCCGAGTCCATACTTGAATGTCACGCGATTGCACTCAATTTCGCGAGGCATCAACAACACTTCTTCGTGCTCAACATTCACACACTCAATAGGTCCAATACCTTCAGGAAAGTGAAACACCTCTGGTTCGCTGAAACAGTTCGTTGTGAAAATGCCACGCGACTTTTCCCACACCAATGGCGGGTTCAAACACTCTTCAATCGTTGTCCAAATGGAGAATGTTGGCGCAAAGTCATAACCCTCAATCGCCAAGTTGGCCCCGTCACGAACACCAATCTCATCTATCTCATCAAAAAGGTGATCGCTTGCATAACGTGCAAAAACATCAGACAAGCCTGGTTCAACACCCATACCAACAAGGGCGAGTAACCCCTTTTCTACCCATGCATCGTGTGCTTCAAGTTGCTCTTTACCCAAGATGTCACCAACTTGGTTATAAGGATCGGTTGGATGGGGGCGACTGAGATTCATTGCCATATCGAGGTAATGAACCTCGGCTGTGAAACATGCACGAAAGATCGGTTCGTTTAACCGTGGATCACAGGCGTTCACCACAATGTCGGCACCAACTTCACGAATAAGGGCAACAATATTGTCTTCGCTTCGAGCATCTAACTGCACCGCCCGAAAACGCCCC
This sequence comes from Ilumatobacteraceae bacterium, assembly GCA_044358015.1. GTDB lineage: Bacteria > Actinomycetota > Acidimicrobiia > Acidimicrobiales > Ilumatobacteraceae > Casp-actino8. The sequence goes on along the minus strand of JBIKOO010000078.1, from coordinate 3,575 downwards.
GGGTCATCCAGCACTGCGATTGCCCGTTGTGCCGATTCAATAGAAACATCGGCCAAGGTAAAGGATTGGAAAAAGGATCGGCTTTCCGCAATGGAAGCCATTGATGCACCGACGCCACCAGCGCCGATAACCAGGATATTCATACAAGTCCGTTTCATGAACGCCTCGTTGCGAGGTCGTAGTTACAGTCTTGCCTATTGAGAACCTACGCTGGTGGCATGGGACAATCTCTTGAAGAACGCTTACGACGACTCGAAGATATTTTGGCGATTCAACAGCTCTTTATTGATTACGGGCTGGCCCTTGATGCCGGTGATTTTGATCGATATGCCCAGCTCTTTGCCGTTCAAGGAACGGTCAACCTTGGCCCCATTGGTCATGCGACTGGACGAAGCGAGATTCAGGCCCTGATGGTTCAAACGTTAGAAGGACTCGTTGGATCTTCGTTTCATATTGTGAGCAGCCCACAGATCAACTTGCATGGAGACATAGCAACTTCACAAGTCATGTGGACGGTCATTCATCGCGACAAGAACGGCCAACCCCAAGTCACCATGATCGGCAAACATCACGATGAACTGATTCGTGAAAATGGTGAGTGGAAAATTCAAACTCGCAAAGGCACCGTTGATATCCCAGCAAAATATCAAACGCCGAAGATCTAAAAACTGGCCTTCTAGATTTCTTGTTGTTAACGCGACAGAATTTCAAGTACCTGATTCACACGACCGGCATGAATGGTTTCTTCGCGGCCATTGAGTCGCAAGAGTTTTTCGACTTCGGGATCAGTTTCTTGATCAGCCCACGCCTGATAGCCAGCATCGCCATTCATTTCACCTTGCACAATGCCATGAAACATTTCCACAGAAATCTCATCGGGCATCGGAATTGGCAACAATGTGGCGACTTCTGCTGACGGCTCCCATTCATGACCGAGTCGAATTGAAAGTGCCTTGGCGATCCGACGAGCATGGGCTAGTTCTTCACGACCATTACGTCGCAAGAGTTCAGCAGCTTCTTCGTTGCCGATGCGGTCGGCCAACATGTTGTAGAACTGCTCTCCACTCAGCTCTAGGCGATAGATCGTTTCCATCGCTTTGACATCAAGAACACCGGCACCGTTTAAGGCGGCAGCTGCGGTGTAGAAATTCTCTTTCATAGTTCAATCCCCTTGATCACAGATATTCAAGAGGATAATAGTCAATGAATCAGTAATCAGGCGGAACGAAGCCTGTTGGCCAAATTGTCGTATCATCCCACACGATGCCATTCATTGACACACGCGTCAATTTTGCACTGGTCAGGTTGGCATTAAAGAAATAACAATAATCCAGCGTCGCTCCAATGAGGTTGGTTCCCGTCAAATTGGCGTCGGTGAAATCGGCTCCTGTGAGGTCCATCCCCGACAAGTTCGCACCTGCCAAATTCGCCCCCTGAAAGTTCGCGTAATACAGATCGCGACCCCTGAGATCAACGTTTTGACAATTGGCCAAGGGCATCACATCACATCCAAGCGCAATCGTCGGAGCCGGACGAATAGGTTGAGCGATTGTCGATGTCGGAGAAATCCTCGGAATTGTCGTAGTAGGAGTGTTTTGAGGTTTTGTTGTTGTCGTCATCTTTGGCGATGTTGTTTGGGTCCGCGAAGTTGTGGTTGGTGCAACTTTTGGATTGGTGGTTGCTGCAACAGTTGACTGTGCCAACGTTGTAGATGCGCCACTTGCAGAAACTTCGGCAGCGACGGTCATTGATGGATTACTACTCAAAGTGACGGCAGACCCCTCAGAAACCGAGTCCTCAACTACCGAATGATCAGAACCGGCTCCATCATTGTTTGACGATGTAACCAGTTCAGTAGATTCAGAACTATTTGACTGTCCTGACCCGGTTTGCTGAGTGGTTTTACCAATTGAATGCGTGTCATCACTTGAAGTCGCACTGGGGTTTTCCTGTCCGCACGCAACAACTAATAACGTCGCGCCAACGATCAATCCGATAGCCCAGTGCCTCATGCGCCGAAACTAATCGTTGCAATTTGCCTCAAGCTGGCTCACAGGTAGCCACAGGGTAAACAGAGGGTTTATAGGTTGACCAAAGTGCCGAACAAAGAGCCCACAATGGCTCCTCTCGCCCTTACTATTGGCAAGCATTTTGACCAGTCACGTTCGCTGTCAATCATGTTCAAAACTGGCTGACTGTACGCGCCGTTTTTTGCCGACCACAATGCTGTTCTTTCGGCATCTAATGGGCTGGTCACTATCGAGCCCATTTCACTGATCGAATCTTGAGAACCACTCACTAAACGCCAACGAATGTAATCAGCGGGTGAACATATGTGCACTACTTGTTGCCAGAGATCAGGTTCGCTGCGATGTAACCATGACAACTTAGTTACGAGATGTGAATGATCGGGAAGGACTCCGACCTCGTTAATCCACCACTGCTCATCATGTTTTTTCAGACACCATTGCGCATCAGCAATCGATGAAGTGTCGCTGGCACAAATGATTGGTCGTAGTGGCGTGCCGGCGTGGCTTAAGACAACAAGCCCACCCTCGCTACCAGTCACTGTGATATTCGAAAGATTGCTGAAGTCAATTCCTTCAAGTGCAGCGACGACTGCCGCTACATAATCATCAGCATCGTCACTTTCCACCGCGATCGGTCCCACATCGTTCGCGGTGAAACCATGCGGGGATACAACGATCTGAATAACTGAGGCCATGGCTCTACTCTGTCACGAGTTGACTCAGGAGTGAGTGAGAAGAGTCGGGTCTGCGCGTAGTTCCTGGCGGACCATCGCTTCCCAGAAGCCATGAAACTTGTCGCCATCAGATTGTTTCATACGATCGACAAACCATTGTGGCAATGGAGAAGTCAGATCGCCACCGGCGGCCCGCACATGCCACGCTCGCTGGCAACGCTGCTCGAGAGCGACCGCACGTTGATGGACCGCGCGTATTGAGTTGCCAAGCACAAAAGTGCCGTGACCTGCGAGCAACACCAGTTCGGCATCGCCCATAGCTGCAACCGCGGCCGCAGCCGAACCTGAATCATCAACGCTGCCACCGTATTCGCCAACAAGAACCAAGTCTCCCCCGCCGCCAAGCACACTTGACTGATCGAGTGCTGGCGGAATCTCACCAAGGTCGGCCCACACGGTTCCGTACAACGGATGATTGTGCACAGCGACTTCAACTTCAGGACGGGCCTTGTGCAATTCAAGGTGAAGCGGGATTCCTAATGGGACCGGCCAATCACCTTCAACTAAGTTGCCGTTCATATCAATGCGAATGATGTGTTCGGCACGAAGCTCATTCCATAACAACAGCCACGGGTTGCATAGCAATGTTCCGTCATGCATGTTGACGGTGATGTGGCCAGCCAAGTGATCGTTGTATCCCTCGCTCCACAATGTACGGGCCAAGAGTGCGATCTCTTGTTTGATCGTGAGCTCGGGCAACAGTCGGTCGCGGGTTGGTTCAAACGGCTGCGCAGTCATGAGTTCTATTCTTACCGATCAATGATTGCAACAGTGATCTGCACACACCCATTGGTTTTTCTGGTGGCAGAAA
>JBIKOO010000077.1:0-6740 GCA_044358015.1 Ilumatobacteraceae bacterium | reverse complement strand
CCAACATATTGACGCGAAATTCTTCGGCAACAGTCATGGTTTCAATTGAGATGTATGCGACATCGTCGGGGACCCAGATATGAGTGGGGCTGACCTTCGCGTGCATCAACTCATGGGCGCGAATACAGCGTGATGTTTCGTCGGCACCAACAGGAATCTGCATGTGATGAGAGACCAAGTCGGTGAATGCTTCGCCACGTTGCGCTGCGCCTTCGACAACTGTCCAAGGCGCGGCGATTCGGTCTTCGCGTGACAGCCACTCGGGCATGGCAACGCGCTTTTCAATGACAGCGCGCTGGTTTTTGCTTTTGCGTGCGGTGGAGCCGCTCGTCATGATGCCTTCGCAATTGGTTTGGCAGCCGGAGCCTTGGCCACACTGTCAATTCGAATGGCATCAAGAATGTCTTTGGAGTGATTGCCAAAAACCAAGAACGCCGCCCGCTCAATATCCATACCTTTGATGCAGAGTTGATCAAAGGCCATGAATGAACGCACGCTGAATCGCCGAGCTTTGTCGGCATCAACTGCTGCAGCAGCTGGCGCACGAAGGTGTGGCGACAATTGCGCAAGTGCTCCTGGGTGCGGTCGATCAATGCGAATGGCGATTGGGAAGCGATCGCGAAGAGCGACAGGTAAATCGCGCATATCTTCGATGTTGGTTGTCATGACCACCGAGAAATTCTTCGTTGGCTTGAAAACGTGGCCCGTGTCGGGGTGTTGCCATGAAGCACTCTCGGGGGAGTCAAACATGTTGAGCAAGAGCGACAACACATCGCCAGATGCACGATCGATTTCGTCGGCCACAATGCGACCACCAGTTTGACCATTGCCTTGCCATGCTTTGAGCACTGCTCCATCGAGCCATTTCCAGGTGCCATCAGCCGTCGGCATGAAGTGACCCGTGACATCGGCAGCGGTCATGTCTTCGTTGCAAATCAATCTAAATGCGCCACCAGTGACGTCACCCAGGTTGAGCCCACCGAAGGTTTTTCCTGTGCCTGGAGGCCCGAACAAAATCAGGCGATCGATTCCGGCGGCGAGAGCGTCATTGACGTCTTTCCAGCAAGAGGGGAGGTCGGGTTCGACGAGTGGTACTGCTTTGATGGTTCCGGTTGATGTGACTTTGCGGGGGCCTTCAGGTTTCAATCTGTTCTCCTTGGGTTTGGCTTGCTTCTGACTAAACGAATATGACGGCGAAATGTGTGCTCTCACCCCAGATGCGGGGTGAGAGCACCGAAATCTTCACGATCACAGATCGTCAAATTCTTCGTCTTCATCTGGCTGAATTAAGAAGCTCTCACTCTTCATGAAGCGCTCTGCCATCGGCATGGCCGAGTAGGCACGAACTGAGCGGGACACGCTCAACAGTGCATTGGTCATACCTTCTTCTGATGCATCAAAATTCATGGTGTTTCCCGGAGCAAAGCCAACCTGGCCGCCAGCCTCGAACGCATCCTGATTTGCACCAAGGAAGACGAAAACCCAGCCTTGCGCTTTGCGTTCGGCGATCAGAGTGAAGATGGCATCTTGGGTGAATTTGCGGCTCGCATTTTCGCCACCGTCGGTGAAGATGACGACGACTTGTGATTCTGGATCTTTGCCTTTGGCGGCTCGTTTGGCGATGCGCTGGTCGGCCTTCTTGATGACTGCGCCGATGGCGTCGTACAAAGGAGTCATGCCATTGATGACATAGTCCTTGCCGGTGATCTTGCGAGCTGTCTTCACGTTGCTCTTGGGCAAGATGGTCTGAATGCCGTCCTCATCTTTGAGTGAAGGGAACTGCACAATTGTGACTTTGGCATCGTTATCTGAGGATGCTTGTTCGGCGATGAAGTCGTTGAGACCTTTGATCACGGTCTCGTGGAGGTGGTTCATCGAACCGCTGGCATCGGCCACGATCGAGATGAATGTCGCCTGAGCGGTCTCGGGAGTAGCGGTGGACGGGGGATTATTTTGGGCTGTCGTTGTTGTTGTCATGTAACTCAAACGACGGGTGTGCGGCAAAGTGTGCGCTCGTCCCAAAGATATTTCTGAGATCTAGATTTAGTTTGAAGCCCTGTCTAGAAACCGAATCGGCAGCGCTGGAAAGACTCGCTGTTGTTGTCTTTGTAATTCAAGCTTTTCTGACAACGGTTCTTTGAGAAAGGGCCAAGATTGTTTGCGACGTTCACTAAACGATCGTGGCAAATCAATTATCGAGGTTTTTATCTTTGTCGTACCCATAGGACAGGGTTGCCTAAGCGAAATCGGCACCTGACATGGTTACAACGAGATGGCCATCATTTTGAATCTCCAAATAGGCCTGAGGGCAGATTTGAGAGGTTGTAAGTAGTGCACCAAAAGCGGGCGCATGAGTCGGCCAAGATTTGATCCCCAGTTGTGTCTCCTTCATAGACAGCGTCAATAACCAAAGTCCCATTAGTCAGTTCATTGAACTTGGAACTATTCATATGATTACCTTCGCACATATAGGAGTATTAATAGTTCTTTTCAGCGGTGATTTCCGAAGAAGAGCTCGAATTTACTAGTTGAGTTAGGTTCCCAAGAAAGAATCAAATCTTCACATAACAATGAACTTTTGAATCACTAAATTTGAAAGAAGAGAGACCATGTCAAAATTAAGGGAAGTTATCAGCAACCTGAAAAAGCAGCGTATTGAGAAGAATGCAATCAAAAAAGAAGCAATTCGCAAGGAGGTAGAAGATCGAGCTGCCGAAGCGAAATACTGGGAAGAGCAGCCGGTTGAAGTCAGAATGCTTAAGGAGATACTTGACTCAATTAATCGAATTGAAGGAAGAATCGACGAAATGGAATGGGAGCTCAACTTACTAAAGTTCTCAAAATTCCAAAATGACTAAATGGCAGTAAGCCTTTGGGAATTAGGAACGTATACGTGGGAGATGCCGGTTTCGTGGTTGATGGTTGTGGTGTAGCCCGCGGATGCTTTATAGCGGTTGTGTTTTCGACATAGCGGGTCGCCGTTGTCAGGTGATGTTGTTCCGCCTTCGGACCAGGGTGTGCGATGGTCGGCTTCACACGTTAAAGCCGAGCATCCGGGCCAAATACATTTTCTGCGTCTCAGAAAGATCGCTTCACGCGACGAACCAGTGAAAAGTCGTGATTTACGTCCGAGATCAATCACGGTGCTAGGTGAACTCATGACAACACGGCGCACTTGACCGATCATTGATGCGACGATCGCATCAAAAGGATCAATTACTACCCCAGCGGTGGTTTCACATCGACGTGATCCGAATGTGCTGGGTGTGCCTAGCAGTGATGGCAGAGGTGCGTCGTTTAGCAGTGCCGCGAGCGCAGTTTCATAAGTAGTCGCGTCAATCACGATGTTCACAACCGGTTCTGCTGGTGCGAACCGGCCGTTGGCCGCCGATGCAAAGATCGCATATAAGGCATCGGCTCGTCGTTGTTTCGCGGTGCGAGCCAAATCTGAATACAAATCCAACCCTTTTGCGTCACGATCAGCAAGGTCTTGCGCGAGTTCGGCTTGCACGTACTTTTCAAATACTTCCAGCATGAACGCACCTTGTGCGGTGCCAACTTTGGCGTCCACATACACGACATCACCAACGGGGTTAAGGGTCGCGTCGCGGTCTTCGTGGACACGGTCGCTGTCACGATGTGCTCCGTCAGCGTCGGCGTAATGCTCCCAGCGAATCATCACTGTATTGAAGTCTTCGTATGGCATGTCTTTAGCGCGATCAGCCAACATGTCCACAAACGCTGGCAATTCAGCTGACACTCGTTTGTTGGCGTGAGCAGCAGCCAGGCGGCGCACTTGGGCGACACCAATCGTGCCGGCCTGTAAACGCTCGGAAATCTGTGGGAACTCGACGACCATGCGCGAAACTTTCACATGATGCTTCGCATCACCCGCACTGTAGGAGATACCGGCTCGTAGCCAGCCGGCCATGGTGGTATGGCCGTGATCACGAAACGCACCCGTGCGATCCACCTCGGCCAACACTTCAGCACGAGCAGCTTCAATAAACCGCGATGCTTTTTCTAACTCGACAAGACGAGTCATCGCATCATCACCATCAACAATCGACGACTGTGCTGACCATGCAGCACGCAGACCCGCAACTAGAAAACCACTGTTACTTTCAGCGGTTTTTGTTGTCAGATCACGTGAGAACATATGTTCTTAGTATGCCAGTTGGATGTGTCAAAAAGCAAATGAAATCAAGGTTTTTTGAAAAAAGTTTTCATGAAGTTTCTCCGAAGACTGCTAAGTGCAAATCGTTTCGTCGTTATGTGTTATGAACTAGTGACATACTCGGTTTATGGGAATTCTCGTACCGGCAGATTTTGATATTGGCTCGATTAAGAACGACGATGAAGCTCGAGTCGTGGAAGCACTCGTTGAACAACTGACTGATGGATGGTTGATCTTCCCAAATTTTAGCTATCGCAATCATCGCGACCATGAAATTGATGTTGTGTTGCTGCATGAGATTGACGGCATTGTTGTGTTAGAGGTCAAAGGCCACAAGGTGAGGTTGAACGGAGGGATTTGGTACGGCGATTCAGGGCCACTCAAGCCGCAGCCATTTGCCCAAGCGAAAGACAACGCTTTCAAACTTCGAAAAATGCTGGAGCAAAAGGATAAGCGTCTTTTTGAAGGTCTACCAGTTCGTTACGGCGTGATATTCCCGAATACCACCTCATTTACTGGTGATCTTCCCGCTGCGATTCGACGTGAACAGTTGTTTCTTGGTTCCGACTTGGCCGAAATCAAATTTGCTATTGACGAGTTGATTCGAGTCACTGGGCGCGGCATGAAAATGCAGCGCGACCATATGAAAGCAGTGATTGATTTTCTATGCCCTGATGCTGATTTCTCCTGGGACCCCGAAGCGCGGATTCGCATGCACCGCCAGCGCATGGAAGCGATTTGCGCATCACAAGTTCGTGCGCTCGAAAGACTTGATGCCAACCGTCGCGTGGCCGTCACTGGCGGAGCAGGGTCGGGCAAAACCCGTCTGGCATTGGCTTGGGCGCGACGAGCGTTGATTGCTCGAAACGAACGAGTGCTCGTGACCTGTTTTAACGAACCGCTAGCCGATCAGATCAACGGATATCTCAATGGCTACGAAGATGTCGTGGCTGGAGCCTTTTTAACCGTGGCGCGGAGTTTTGAAGGGATGCCGCTTCTTGAAGAGCCTGCAGAAATGACTGCCGACGAGGCCTCTACTTTTTGGAATGAAACGGTGATTGGTCATCTGCATCTCAACTGGCCCAAGATCACCCAGAAGTTCGACACAATCATCATTGATGAGGCTCAAGACTTCAGTCCTGCCTGGATTGCGCAACTTGAATCGTTGCTTGATGACGAGGGACCGCGTCGTCTCATGATGGTGGCCGACTCGGGTCAAGAAATCTTCAGTCGCGGTTTCCGTATGCCCAAGTCCGATGACGGTTGGACACTGTGCGAATTGGTGAACAACTGTCGCAACTCACATCAGATCGCAAGGTTGTTGCGGACATTGCTCGGGGGAGCGCCAGCGCCCGAAGTTGGTCCCGAGACGATTGGTATCGATTTTGACGAAGCGACAACCGAGGATTATGTCGCCAAAGTGAAATCAATTCTTGATCGTCAACCAGACGACGGAAGCGGATTGCTCGCACCGGTGGGGACGAGAGCCGTTCTTGTCCCTTCAATCAGACTTCGTGATCAGTTGCGAGCCGAGTTGGGTTTGGGTTCATGGGACGAACGAGACACCAAAATCGTCTGTGAAACTGAACGTCGAATGAAGGGCACCGAGTTTGACACGGTGATTCTTGTTGATCCCGAAGATCGCATGGATGATCGTGCGCTGTATATCGGTATCAGTCGAGCGATCAATCAACTATTCGTCGTTGGTTCACGAGAACTCGGTGAACGATTACGTTTAGTGAAACCGCGTTGATTGTCTAAACGTCTTGCAGGCAGCGCATGACTTCGTCATCAACTAACGACGTCGGCGAGATCACTGTGCCATTTCGATAAGCGAACTTGCCGTTCTCATCATTTGTCACTACCGGGCGAATGCGGGGCCCGCCACCGTATGTAAGTACTGGCAATCGTTTCCATGTGCGCCACTTGACTGCCAAATGAAAACGACCAAGAACTGACATTTCTGAATCGCCTGGCTCGGCAATCAGTTTGCGTGCCGACAGAACAAGTGCAGCTCCTTGTTTCGCTGCATCAATCCACGGTTGACAACCAACATCAAGACCTACTGGCTGCATGTCGGCAACCGATTGCCACCATTCGTTGGTTGGTCGGGCGCCCGGCCAATGAGGGTCATCAGGGAACGCCGTTGCTGCGGCAATCTCGGACCAACCGCATTGAGAAACGAACGACTCCCAAGATGTGATTGCATCTTCGGCTCGCAACCAAGCCAACGCACTAGCAACTGTTGGTTTTGATGCCGATGCGAACTCCATCGGGTTCAACAACAATCCCGAGATCTCATGACGCAATGCAATTTCACGCGAAGAGTAAGGGCCAAGGTGCAGGGACTCGCTCATGATTGCATCGTTCACTGGCGTGTTGTCCCATAAAAGCGGCTTGCGGTTATTGCATGCACTGGCACGAAGCTGAGCATCGCGAGCCGTAATTGAATCGTTCACCACATGTACGCCCGTCCACATCACCAAAACATCTTTGTGCAACCCGTCAAAGAGTTGTTCTAGGTAAGGCGAACTGGTTGTTCCGGCGTAATGAGTTGGCACTA
>JBIKOO010000097.1:0-4995 GCA_044358015.1 Ilumatobacteraceae bacterium | reverse complement strand
CGAGAACTTTCAGACTCAACACCGCTTCCCACCGAACCCAATTTGATGGAACTTTTTGGTGTCAGCCGCGGAACACTCCGCCGAGCGATTGAGGAATTGGTTCGTGATGGATTGTTGAGCGCCGAACAAGGGCGCGGAACTTTTGTTGTTCAAGAAGAACGCGTGCGCCGAGTCGTCTGGCAACTCCTTTCTGAAGTGGCACGACCAGACTCGAGATTTGACCTTGATTTGAGTCAGTATGTTCCCGATTTCGCGGGTTCGAACCTCGCTCACAAACGGGTGATGAAGCGCGATGAATGGCGCCAAGCTGACGTGATCTTTTGTGCGCCAGACAACAGCATCGAACAACTTCGTCTTTCTGCGCTCAATGCCGGCAAGAAAATTCTTGTTCCGACCTATGGCCTGCAACGTGGATTTATTCTCTTAGACGGTGTGAAGATTCCTACAACTGATCATGCTTTGGCCGCAACGCTCGACGGCATGGAGCGTTTCGGCAAGCGTCTTGGTCCTGCAGATCTTCGTCAAGCAGGTGTGATTGAACTAGTAGTTACTGGCGCAACTGCAGTCACCACTGATGGCCGTCATATCGGCGGTGGACAGCGTTATCTCGCTCTTGAGTGGATGATGATGAAACAGCTTGGCGTGTTGTCGCCGAATGCTTTGGTTTTTGCAGTTGTGCATGACTGTCAAGTGGTTGACGAAATGGTTGAAGCCGAACCTGATTGTTTGCTTGATCTCATTTGCACGAATAGCCAAGAAATTGATGTGTGGGAGCCGCAAGTAGCTGCTCCTTCAAAGTTGAGGAGAATCAAGTGAGCGGCCAATTGTCAACTGATCAATATCGTGAGCAGATCTGGGCCGAATTGGCCAAGGTTGCACGGCCCGATTCACGTTTTCATTGGGACTTCTCAAGTTTTATCTGTGACTTCGTCGGTAGTGAAAAGTGTTCAGATCGAGTTCTAGAACTCGACGCGTTGACACATCGTGGTGATCGTCAGGTTTTCATCACTCCGGATAATTGTCTTGAAGACTTGCGTTACAAACTCATTCAACGCGGAATTCCCTTTGTGATGACCACGTACGGAATTATTCGCGGCTTCTATCGTCTTGATCCCGCGACGATTCCAGCGAGCGATCACCGTTACGCGGCAACTCTTGATGGTTTTGATCGTTATGCCGTCGCAATGCCGTTAGCCGAATTACAAAAGGGCAACAAGTTTTCTTTACTCGTGACCGGCGGAAGTGCCGTGAGCAACAACGGCGTGCGCTTCGGTAAAGGTCACGGCTATTTTGATTTTGAGTGGGCAGTTCTTTCAGAACTTGGGCTCACCGATAGTTCCTCAGTTGTTGCCGATGTTGTGCACGACTGTCAGTTCGTCAATGAAGTGATGCCCGCAGAGAAGCATGACGTCGTTGTCGATTGGGTGGTGACTCCCACTCAAGCAATACACATAGATCAGAACTCACGTCAGCGTGGACGCGTGTTTTGGGAACTAGTTCCTGGTACCGAATTTGAACAACTTGGGATTGTCGCCGAACTGCGTGCAATCCAAAATCTGGGGCCGATGTGACTCTGTACTTGGTTCTTCAACAGTTACCTAACCCACATAACAACCACAAGAAAGGTCAATAATGAATCCGATTTCACGACGTCAGATGTTGATTAGAGCATCCGTAGCTGGTGTTGGTTTGGCGGGCTTGCCTGCTTTCCTCGCAGCGTGCGGAGGCGAAGACAGCAGTTCATCCGATTCCGGCTCTGGTGAGACGAGCAAGTTCACCATGCAGGCCGCCTGGGTGAACGACGCTGAGTTCATGGGCTACTTCATTGCCATGACCAACGGCTACTACGCCAAAGAGGGCATGGAACTCAACTACCTATCTGGTGGACCCGATGTCATCCCAGAAAGTTCATTGCTATCAGGAAAATCTCCTTTGGCATTGACCACTCCAGACAGCACGATCAACGCAATCGTGAACGACGGTGCACCGTTTGTGATTGTTGGTGCTCAGTACCAAAAGAATCCGATTGGTGTCATCAGCCTCAAGAAGAATCCAATCAATTCGCCTGCCGATTTGGTTGGTAAGACTCTGGCTGTTCCTGCCTCAAACACTTTGTCAGTTGAAGCGATGCTGAAGCTCAGCGGTATTGACAAGGGCGATGTCAATATCGTTCCGTATGCCTACGATCCAACACCTTTGGTGAAGGGCGAGATTGATGCATCGATCGACTTTGCAACCAACGTTCCGTACACCATTGAGCAAGCTGGTGAAGAAGCGACGTCGTTCTTGTTGTACGACTTTGGTTTCACCATCTTCAACGACACCGTGGTTGTGACCAAAGATGCGCTCAAGAACAATCGCGCCGAAATTGTGAAGTTCCTGCGTGCAAGTCGCTTGGGTTGGGAAGAGAACTTCAAGGACACCACGAAGTATCCGCCCGAGTTCGCCGAGACCTACTTCAAGGGCACCGGACGCACCATTGAAAACGAAGTTTTCTTCAACGGTGCGCAAAAGCCGCTTATGGAAACCGCAGGTGGAATCTTCTCAATGTCGGAAGAATCAATTGAGGCCAACTTGGCAGCTCTTGCCGAAATCGGCGTCAAGGGTACACGCGACATGTTTGACACAACTCTTCTTGAGGAAATCTGAGTTTGTCAACAATGCAAGAAGTAGCCGGTGGTGCGCTCCGCGTTCAAGACGTGGAGCGCACCTTCGCGCTCAAAGATGATGTAGTTCGGGCTCTCGACAAAGTGTCCTTAGAAGTTCCGGTTGGATCGTTTATTTCGTTGATCGGTCCGTCTGGATGTGGCAAGTCAACTTTGTTGCGCTTGCTTGCTGGTCTTGAATCACCTGACGCTGGTTCGTTACTGATCGGCGAAAGGTCTCCCGAAGAAATGCGCATGGCTGGCCGTTTAGGCGTGGCTTTTCAAGATCCGGCTTTGTTGCCGTGGCGTTCAGTATGGAAGAACATCACCTTGCCCTTGCAAGTGATGGGTAAATCTGTGAAGGAATACCAATCGGCGATTGAAGAACTGATTTCGCTCGTTGGTCTCAAAGGTTTTGAACAGGCATTGCCCTCGCAGCTGTCTGGCGGAATGCGTCAGCGGGTGGCAATTGCTCGCGCGTTAGTGACCGAACCCGAAGTTCTCTTGCTTGATGAGCCATTCGGTGCGCTTGATGAAATTCTTCGTCGCACCATGAATCTTGAGTTGCAGCGAATTTGGTCGGCGCGTCGTCCAACAACCATCTTGGTGACGCACTCGATTGAAGAAGCTATTTTTCTTGCCGACAAAGTTGCCGTAATGTCAGCGCGGCCTGGTCGCATTGCCGAAATCGTGGACGTGCCATTTGAGCGACCGCGCGACCCGGAGATCATGCGTAGTTCTGAATTCCACAAGTTGGCTGATCACTTGTCTGAGTTGTTGTTCGCTGGTGGCGGACTCTGAAAAGTGTCGTCAAGATGAAGAACTTCAGTCGTTTCGCTAGCGGTACTTTCGTTGTACTGATTGTCCTGGCTATTTGGGAAGTATTGGGACGACTCGAACTTGTTGGTCAAGGTGCGTTGCCCGCACCAACTCAAATTTTGGCTCAGTTATGGAAAGACAGGTCTGACTATCCGCCACATCTGTCGGTGACGTTGAAGTCAGCAGGTACTGGTTTTGTGATCGGCAACATCATCGCAATCATTGCTGGTGCTATTTCTGCGCGATTTCGATTCGCCGAAACCTTGTTGCGCGGGCTTGGAATGTCTTTATTCGCGGTGCCGTTGATCGCGATTGTCCCGGTGTTGTTGTTGGCATTCACTGGCACGATTCCACGAATCATTCTGGCGGCCATGGCCGTGTACTTCCCGACGTACATCGCGACGATGAACGGGATGCGCAATGTTGACCCGCGACTTGTTGATGTCGTGATGGTCGCCGGAGGTTCCAGCACTGATGTGCTGCGCTGGATACGAGTGCGCAGCGCGTTGCCGCACATCGTGAGTGCGTTCAGAGTCGCAGCGCCAGCAGCTTTGCTCGGAACTTTGCTTGCCGAGTTTGGTGGCGGAACACGATGGGGCCTCGGAACATATCTGCTTGGTTCATTGGGTCAAGCAAACCCTTCACGTTTGTGGAGTATCGGCTTAGTGGCGACAGCAGTGGCAGCTTCGGCGTACATGTTGTTCGCAATATTGGGTGCTCGTCTCAGCCGTTCGTCAATGTCGGCCACCGTTGAGACTTCACTGCCCATGGGTGAAGCGTCAGGCCCGTGGTGGAAACGTGTAGGCGGAGGAATCATCTCGGCTGGTGTTGTGCTGGGTCTGTGGGCGTTGGTGCTGAGTATTTTGGATATGTCGCCGGTCGTTGCTAAGTCTCCGCTGGCGATTGTGCGGTATCTCACAACCGATCCGCGAGCATCAGAATCGCGTTCACGTTTGTTTGATGCCTACAGCGAGACTTTGCCGTTGGCATTGATTGGGTTGTTGTGTGGATTAGCAGCAGCATTGTTGCTCGCAGTCATCTTGAGTTTGCGACCGACACTTGGTCGAGCAGTATTGCCGTTCGCTTTGGTTTCGCAGACAATGCCCTTGCCAGCGTTAACACCTTTGATTGTTTTGGTTTTTGGGCGGAGTATTTTGGCGACAGTAGTGGTGTGTGTTTCGGTGACGTTTTTCCCGTCGTTTGTGACGATCTCTCATGCTCTTGCCACGACATCTTCAGCGGCTATTGATGTTGTGCGCGTCAGCGGTGGAGGACGATTGAAGTCGTTGCGTTTCGTCGGATTACCAGGTGCTGTTCCGGCAATGGCTACGGCAGCTCGATTGGCCGCGCCGCGGGCATTACTTGGTGTGATGATTGCCGAGTACTTGGCTACGGGTAATGGGCTCGGGAACTTATTGAACGAGTCGCGTGGACGCCTTGATTACGGAATGATTTGGACGGTTGCTACAACGTCGGTGTTAGTCGCGGTGTTGATCACACAGTTGTTCGGACTCGCCGAAAAGCTCACCCG
>JBIKOO010000076.1:0-6816 GCA_044358015.1 Ilumatobacteraceae bacterium | reverse complement strand
GTCATTGTTGCCGAACCGAAAAACGACTTCGTCAAATCTGAACCAGACAAGTTCACTTCAGTCATGTCTTCGCCCTTGAAGTCGATGTCAATAAAGCTGCTATTCGACAGATCTTGTCCTGCGAATTCGGTGGGTGCGGAATCTGTAGCGGCTTCACTGGTGACTGATGCCGAGTCGGTTGACGGAGTTGATGATTCTGAAGAGTCATCGCCGCCGCAACTTGCCAAGACGAGGAGAGAGATTAGTGCGGTTGTGGCCAATTTTTTGGATGTGTTTTTCATAGTTATTTCACCGTAGTGAAGAACTAAGTCATGAACACTCGTAAAAAGTGTGACACTAATTGCTCAATATCTGACACAACTTGTGGCGAAGATTTCTAGGTCGTGTAATCGGCATTAATGCGCACATAGCCGTCGGTCAAATCGCAGCCCCACACAGTGCTGGTTGCTTGACCAGTTTGTAAAGACACATGAATGCGGACATCGTCGCCGCGCATATATTCGCTCAGTTGCTTGAGCCCTGTTTCGTCGACCGCAACTGGATACACCTCTTGATCGCCAAAGCGAATAATGACTTTGTCTTGATCAATGTCGGTGTACTGACTGCATTTTCCGACGGCCATGGCAACGCGACCCCAATTGGGGTCGGCACCATGAACTGCAGTCTTTACTAGCGGTGAGTTCACGATTGCTTTGGCGACGGTCTTGGCCTGTTCGCCATCACGGGCTTGGTCGACACAAACTTCAATCAGGGTTTCGGCACCTTCGCCATCACGGGCAACTTGTTTCGTGAGTGAACGGGTCACTTCTTCGAGTGCGATTTCTAATTCAGCAAGATCGACGGTGCCGGCAGCGCCGCTGGCCAACACGATGGCCGTATCTGATGTTGATGTATCGGTGTCGACTGAAACGCAATTGAACGTGCGATCAATGACGCGACGCCAGATTGCATCAAGAGCATCACCTTCAACAGCGGCGTCGGTGAATGCCATGGTGATCAACGTCGCCATGTTCGGTTCAATCATTCCGACACCTTTGGCAACACCGACAACTCGAGCCGGGCCAGCACCGATCGTTGCTTCGGCAATCTTGTGCACGGTGTCGGTGGTCATGATGCCGCGGGCGACCGAGTCTGCATCGTTATCGGGTAACAGAAATGGCAAGGACGCCAATCCAGTACGAACTTTCTCGATGGGGTACTGGCGGCCGATGACTCCAGTTGAAGCAATCAACACATCGTGTGGATCGCATCCGAGTTTGGCCGCGACACCTTGCACTACTTCGAGAGCGTTGGCGAGTCCTTGTTCGCCGGTCGCAACATTGGCATTCTTGGAAATCACCACTACGGCGCGAGCCGAATGACTTGCAATGTGCTTGCGCGAAACCAAAACACTCGGCCCTGCAAATCGGCTGAGCGTAAACACGCCGGCTGCCGCAACAACATTGTCGGCAGCGACAACTGTGAAGTCGTCGCTGCTGTCCTTAATACCGATGTTGGTAACAAAACTGGTGAATCCTTGGGGCAGGGCAGTCATCGCAACTCCTAGTTTTTATGGAGAGCAGCGTTGAGGCCACCCCAATTGCCCGAACGTTGTGTTGCTTCGATCGCTCCGGTGACGCTGTTGCGACGGAACAACAATCCACTTGCACCAGACAACGTGCGACCCTTCACGACTTCGCCATCGGGCAACGTGACGAGCGATCCACCCGTGACATACAAGCCTGCTTCGACGATGCATTCATCACCGAGACTGATTCCGATGCCGGCATTTGCGCCGAGCAAGCAACGCTCACCAATACTGACAACTTCTTTTCCACCACCGGAAAGTGTGCCCATGATTGAGGCACCGCCACCAATGTCGCTTCCATCACCAACTACAACGCCGGCCGAAATTCGTCCTTCCACCATCGACGCACCAAGTGTGCCGGCATTGAAGTTGCAAAAACCTTCATGCATGACAGTGGTGCCCGATGACAAGTGAGCGCCGAGTCGCACTCGATTGGCGTCGGCAATGCGCACACCTGATGGCACAACGTAATCGGTCATACGTGGGAACTTGTCAAGGCCATGAACATTAAGCAAGCGACCACTACGGCGTTCTTCCCAGCGAACTTGATCAATGTTTTCGGGCAAAATTGGCCCGATATTGGTCCAGGCGACGTTGGTCAGCAGGCCGAATGCTCCATCAAGATTGAGAGTGCGCGGTTTGGCCAGACGATGCGAGAGCAAGTGCAATCGCAAGTACACATCAATCGCGTTGGTTGGTGCAGTGTCGGTGTCAATCAGAATGGTCGCAACCGAAACCCGCACTCCACGCAATGCGTGGTGTTGATCATCGGTGAAACGATCGGTGGTCGGTGCAGATTCGCCCCAACCAAGTTCGTGAAACCAAGCATCAAGAACGGTTCCGTCATTACTGGAACCATTATCAACTCGAGTGACTAGTGCGTGACCCCATGCTGCGGGCATAACTACTCCTTATTGAACGTGCGATTAAAACGCTTCTGGGCGAAGCGTGGGGAACAAAATGACTTCTTTGATTGACGAGACACCCGAAAGCAACATGGCAACACGGTCCATGCCGATTCCGAGGCCACCAGTTGGTGGTAAACCGAATTCAAGAGCGCGTAAGTAATCTTCGTCAACGGTGCCGCGTTCGGCATCGCCGGCGTCTTTGGCGGCCTGCTCTTCTTCAAAGCGCAAACGCTGTTCGACCGGGTCGTTGAGTTCGCTGTAGCCATTGGCCAGTTCGCGAGCACCCACGAACAATTCAAATCGTTCAGTAATGAATGGGTCATTGCGATCGGCGCGTGCCAACGGCGAGATTTCAACGGGGTGACCAGTGACAAACGTGGGGCGAATGAGTGATGATTCGGCAGTGAATTCAAAGATCTCTTCAATCATCTTGCCCGAACCCCAACGCTTGTCATAGCGCACACCCAATTTGTCGGCGAGTGCACGAAGAGTTTCAACGGGCTGCGATGGATGGGTTTCAACACCAGTCTTTTCGGCGATGAGTTCCATCATGGTGGCACGGCGCCATGGCTCGGCAAGGTCGACAGTATGGACAACGCCTGCTGGGTCGGCGATACCAACAATGGTTGTGCCAATGGCATCACGGGCCGCTTGCACAATGAGTTCTTCGCAGATAGCCATGACTTCGCTGTAGTCGCCGAAAGCCTGGTAGAGCTCCATCATGGTGAACTCGGGGTTGTGACGCGTGCTGATGCCTTCGTTGCGGAAGACACGACCAATTTCGTAGACGCGCTCCATGCCACCAACGATGAGTCGCTTAAGGTGAAGTTCAAGTGCGATGCGCAAGTACAACTGCATGTCGAGTGAGTTGTGATGAGTTACGAAGGGTCGAGCATGTGCGCCACCGGCTTCAACGTGCAAGACCGGTGTTTCAACTTCAATGAAGTCTTTGGCGGCTAACAAACGACGGAAGCTTGAAATCACGGCATGGCGAACTTCAAATGCACGACGTGCGTCTTCGTTGACGATGAGGTCGGTATAACGCTGACGGAAACGAGTGTCGGTGTCGGTGAGACCTTTCCACTTGTTGGGAAGTGGCCGTACTGCCTTGGACAACAACTCAAGTCGTGAAACCTTGATGGACAATTCGCCCTTGCGAGTAGTCATGACATTGCCGTACACGCCGACCCAGTCGCCAAGGTCAAGAGATGCGACATCGGCGAAACCTTCGTCGCCAATAACGGCCTTTGAAACAAACAACTGAATATCAGATGAACGATCGCGAACGGTTCCGAAGATCAGCTTGCCCTGTTCGCGCTTGAGCATGATGCGTCCAGCGATCGCCACTTCATTTTCGGTTTCGGTGCCGGCCTCTAGGTGGCCCCAAGTGGCGCGAATCTCAGCCAGAGTGTGGGTGCGGTCAAAGCGGTAGGGGTAAGGGTTGACTCCCTTGGCACGCATGTCGTCGAGTTGGCCAAGGCGACGGCTCTTTTCGGCCTGGAGTCCGCTTCCGGTTAGCTCGGGAATATCAAGTTCTTCATTTTCGTCGGGGGTATTTGACTCTGCACTCACAAGAGAAAGACGGTAGTTGCTGGAGCGGCGTTGCGCTGAGTTCTTTAGAGTTTGCTTGGTGATAAACGAGGTCTGATGGACCAATCAGTTGACCGCTGTCTCAGCCGAACCACTCTGTCGGCTCTAACCCGAGGGCTAGCCTGAGCACATGGCAGTACGTTTTCTCATTATTGGTGGCGGTCCCGCCGGAAATACCGCAGCGACATACGCGGCGCGCTTAGGTGCTGAAGTCATTATGGTCGAGCGAGAAATTGTTGGAGGTGCGGCCCACTTGTTGGATTGCATTCCATCCAAGACGATGATCGCTACTGGTGGCGCAATGACCCTTGGGCGCAAATCGGCCGGTATGGGCCTCGAAGAAATGCAACCCGAAGTTGACGTAGAGGCCCTAACCGACCGCATCGAAGATATTAAGGATCATCTGTCAAATAGCACGACCGAACTTTTGGAGAGTCAAGGCGTGCGCATCATCAAAGGAAGCGCCAGTTTTGCTTCGCCTCACAGTGCGATTGTGACGACAGCCGATGGCAGCAAAGAAACGATTGAGTTTGATGCGGCCATGATTTCAACGGGTTCACGCCCACGAATCCCCGAGTGGGTGCAACCCGACGGTGAAAGAATTTTGACGACGCGTGATTGCTATCCGCCCAAGATTTTCCCGACCAATGTGTGCATCGTTGGTTCAGGCGTCACGGGCGTTGAGTTCGTGCATATGTTCGAGTCGTTCGGTGCCAAGGTGTCTTTGGTTGTGAGCCGTCAACAAGTTCTGCCAGGCAAAGACCCTGAAGTTGCAGCAGTTCTTGAAGATGATTTCTTGCGACGTGGAGTGCGTTTGTTGAAAGGCGCACGCGCCGAATCAATCGAGCGCGAAGGCGACGAAGTTGTTGTTAAATGTGATGACGGTCGTCAGGTTCGGGCGAGCCATGCAGTACTCACAATTGGTTCAATCCCTAATAGCGACGGGCTCAATCTTGATTTGGCTGGCGTTCACATGGATGGCGGCGGCTACGTCCCGATTAACCATCACTGCATCACGAATGTTGAGCACATTTACGCGGCTGGTGACGTGAGCGGCAAATTGCCGCTGTCGTCGGTGGCATCAATGCAGGGTCGTAAAATTGCTGAGCATGTGATGGGATTGCATACTCGTGAGCATCGTCACCTTGATTACGACAAAGCGGCATCGGCAATTTTCACCGAGCCCGAAATCGCCGATGTGGGACTCGCAGAAGCCGAAGCATTCGCACACGGTCGAAAGATTCGTGTGACCAAGGTGCCGTTCTCGGCGACGCCCAAAGCATTGATTAACAATGACGCGCGTGGCTTCGTGAAAATCATTTCTGACCCAGCAACAGGCGTTGTGCTCGGCGGCTCAATTGTGGGTCGCCATGCAGCCGAACTCATTAGCGTGATCGCTCTTGCTGTAACGGCCAATTTGAAAGTTAGTGACATTGTTGAAAGCCTTTTAGTGCACCCCGCCTTGGCAGAAGCCCTGGCCGAAGCAGCAGAATAAACACGTATGAGCGATTTTGATCCACCCGTATTTGTTGAAACCCCGCGAGCCGATGCTCTTGCGAGTGTGGGTAAGCGTGCACTTGCACAGTTCTTGGACGGCTTAGTCATCGGAATCCCGTTGTTGGTGTTGACCGCCTCTATGGGATACACGCTCACTGATGACTCAATTAGTAACAGCGAGTTGACCTGGTTGACCGTATTTTGGGTAAGTATCAATCTGGTGTACAACATTGTCGCCATTGCTGTGTACGGCTGCACGCTTGGCAAACGAATTGTCGGAATCAAAGTTGTGAACCGAGTAGATGGTGGTCGCGTCTCGTGGAACTACTCGGCAGTGCGCGCATTGATTCCGACCGCAGTGCAACTAGTGCCCGTCATTGGACCAGGGTTGTCACTTGTTGTTTATGTACGCGCGGTTTTCCACCCATTGCGTCAAGGTTTGCACGATGCCGCCGCTGGCACCATCGTCGTTAAAAGATGATGTGATCAGGCAATAACAACGACAACATCGCCAGAACCGACGGTGTCGCCAGCCTTGACTTTGATCTCGGTGACCTTGCCGGTCTTCTCGGCCAGAATCTGGTTTTCCATCTTCATGGCTTCAAGCACACATACGGCCTGACCCGATTCGACTTCTTGACCGACTTCAACGAGCACCTTGACGATGGTCCCTTGCATCGGCACGGTGACTTGGCCAGAACCAGCACCGCCACCTGCACCACTGCCGGCAGCGCGCTTCGGCTTAGCAGCCTTGGGTGCGCCGCTCGAAATCACTGCAGTCTGCTCGGGAACCCACATCGCGACATCAAAACGCTTGCCGTTGATTTCAACAGTGGTGTTACGGCGTACAAGCGGTTCGGCATCTTCACCCGACGAAGCAGGAGCAGCATTTTCAATTCCGGAAAGATCGAGAACTTCTTCAACCCACTTCGTGGAATGCTTCATGGCGGCGAAGTCGGGGTGCTTCAAAATTGCCAAGTCGGCGGGAATCGTGGTGTGAACACCTTCGACAACCATCTCTTCAAGTGCACGAATGGTGCGGGCAATTGCCGTGGGGCGATCTTTACCCCACACGATGAGCTTGCCGACCAAGTTGTCGTAGTACTGGCTGATCTCGTCGCCACTTTCGTAGCCCGAGTCGAAGCGCACACCAAAACCATCGGAAGGAACAAGCTTGGTGATCTTGCCTGGTGACGGCAAGAACTTTCCGCCTGCGGGGTTTTCGGCGTTGATACGAATTTCAATACCGTGACC
>JBIKOO010000192.1:0-6863 GCA_044358015.1 Ilumatobacteraceae bacterium | reverse complement strand
ACGAATACGCGCGAATGAATTCAAGATTGATCCAACCGTGTGGTCGTTTGGGATCACCACATGCTTTCATCACCTGCGCGAAACATGAATCAACTCGAATCGTGAATCGCTTGAGGTGCTTCTGTAATGAACGTGAGACATGTAGTCCGTCAATCGGAATGATGCCGCGCGTGACTGGGCACCACCAACCAATTTTCTTTGCACTCATCGGCATCGGAAACAGCCCATGCGAATAGGCATTGATCAAAGTTGATGGCTCAAGATCGGCACCAATGGCAACGAGGTCATCGTCGCCCATTGGGACGGTAGCAAAATCGTATTGCGATTCGGGAAACGCAATTTGTGGGCGAGTGAACGCACCGATGTTGTCGGGTGTTAACACCCAAGGCATGACATCGGCGGCTCGCACATCAGTAACTGTAGAAGCCAGCCTTCGACTTGCGACCTAATTTGCCCGCAGCAACCATGCGGCGCAGCGTGGGCATGGCGGCGTAGTTGGGGTCGCGGAACTCGTTGTACAGCGCATCCAGGATTGACAGCGAGGTGTCAAGGCCGACGAGGTCGAGCAACGCAAACGGCCCCATGGGGAAGTTGCAGCCACCCTTCATCGCGGTGTCGATGTCTTCCATATTTGCAGTGCCCTGTTCGAGCATACGAATGGCGTTGTTGAGATAGGGGAAGAGCAATGCGTTCACAATGAAACCCGCGCGGTCTTTTACTTGTACTGGTTGCTTGCCACAGGTCTCGGCAAATGCAGTAGCGGTGTCGATGGTCGCATCGCTTGCCGACAATGGGCGCACGATTTCAACGAGCGGCATTGCAGTGGCCGGGTTGAAGAAGTGAATGCCACACACCAACTCGGGACGCGAGGTGCTCATTGCGAGTTCAATGACAGGCAAAGTCGAAGTATTGGTTGCGATGATTGCAGTGGGCTTCACAATGCGATCAAGTTCGACGAACAAAGACTTCTTCGTGTCGAGGTCTTCAACAACGCTTTCAATAACAAGATCGCAATCAGCAAGGGCACTAAGTTCAGAGACTGCAGTGATGCGTCCGAGAATCGCAGCCTTGTCATCTTCGGTGAGGCGACCTTTTTCGACTTGCTTGGCAAGACCTTTGGCAACAGATGCAACCATCGCATCGGCGGTGGCCTGACTACGTGAGCGCACAATGACATTCATGCCACCGCGTGCAATGACTTCGGCAAGACCCGAACCCATGATTCCTGAACCGACAACTCCGACAGTCTGAATAGCCATGTGATTACTCCTGAGATGGGCCAAATGGCCAAGACAACGAAGTGAGCATAGTTACCAATTGGTAACTATCGCAAAGCCAAGCGTTCACCTGAGGCAAGTACTCTCTAGCCGTGACTCCAACGCCCGCTGCCATTGCTGAACTTCTTGACCACCCCGATCGCCTCATTGAATTGTTCGCCGTTCATAACTTTCGTGACGTGGGTGGTTACCCCACAAATGATGGCCGTCGCACAGCTTGGCGCAAGGTGTTTCGTGCTGATGGTCTGTATCGCTTGACACCTGAAGATGTTGAGGCGTTGCGCCCATTCGCATTGCGAACAGTGATTGATCTGCGCACCTCTGAAGAACTGTCAGAACGCGGTACATTCCCGGTTGATCAATACGACGTTGAGTTCCATCATCTATCGATCATTGATCGCACGTGGGATATGAACGAGGCCCACGACTGGAAAGGCGAGCAGGCCGAGTTTTTGCGTGGGAAGTACCACTTGATGTTGCAACAAGGTGGCCACTACCTAGGCGAGGCTCTGCGCATTTTGAGCGACCAAGAAAGTGGCCCAGTGGTCTTTCATTGCGCCGCCGGCAAAGATCGCACCGGACTCCTCGCTGCGCTCTTGCTCTCTGGCCTCGGAGTGCCCGATGAGATTGTGTATGCCGACTATGCGATGAGCGAACTCGCTGGTGAAAAGACTCGCGAGTGGGCCAAAGTTGTGTCGCCTGAATTTGCTGAGCGTTTTGCCACCATGCCGCCAGTTCTCATGTCGGCCCACCCAGATTCGATCAAGGGCCTTTTGGCTGACATTCGTGAAACCCACGGAACAATTCGTGACTACTGCTTAACGATCGGTGTTGAAGATCAACATTGGTTGGCACTTGAAGAACATTTGCTCGAAACTGCCTAAAGCGCTCTAGTGAGACATCGTTACGGCGTACGCTCGTGACATGACCGGAATTATTGCCCTGCAAGGCGGAGGCGCATTTAGCCTTCACGACGAACTCGACGCGCGTTTGTTAAAAGAAGTGAAAGCGAAGAAGGTTGTCGTTCTGCCAACCGCAGATGCATTCGAACGTCCAGAGGTACTTGTGAGTGCCGCCAATGCGTGGGCCTCACGATTGGGTGTTGAGGTTGAAGCTTTGATGGTGATGCGCCGTAACGAAGCAGAGGATAAAGACGCCATCAAAATCGTTCGCAAGGCCGATGCGGTGTGGTTTGTTGGAGACAACCCGATTCACATGCGCAGTGTTTTGAAAGACACTCCAGTGTGGGAAGCAGTGCAACACGTGTTGAAAGAAGGCGGCTTGGTCGTTGGCGTGGGTGCATCGGCATCGGCCTTTTGTGATCCGATGATCGACCCTCGTGGTGGAGCGCTTGCCCTTGGCCTCGGATTATTGACCGGTATGGCAATCGTGGCTCAATCTGAAACCGTCACGGTTGATCGTCATGCACGAGCTAAGAAGCTTGCCAACGTGCCGTTGGTGTTCTTGCCGTCGTCGTCAGCGTTGATTCGCCGAGGACATGACTGGGAAGAAGTTGGACCTATCGAAAAAGTTGGCCAACTACCGACGTGATCAGCCTTCGGGGGCTGCTGGCGTGAAGTTTGGGTCAACCGAAAAGGCGACCGGGAAAAATCGTTCGCCTAAGTCGGCAAGATTGGCCAAGAACAACGCTGGCTCTGAATCGGTTGGAATGCTGACCGCAAGAATTGCTTGGTACGACTCGCGCGATTGAAGTGTGGCGTTACCAAATTGCTTGATTGTTCCCGCAGCAACTGGCGTATATGACTTTCCGTCGACGGTGTAGACACGGAACATGTCGGGACGAAGAGTGAATGGTTCAAGTGCACCACTGGTGACTTGAACTTCAAGAAAGTAGAAATCGTTCAATGCTTCAGGAGTTTCTGTAGGCAGACTCATTCTGATTTCAGCGTTACCTGCTGCAGCCACTGCACCAACTGTAAACGGGATTCCGTTGACCTCAGCAGGTATGGGCGGCGTAGGAGTGCCGAACTGAACCTGTGTTGTCGTTGTCGATGTTGAGTCGTCACTTGAGCAGGACAACAACGTGGCCATCGATAACAACACAAAAGAGATTGCTTTTCTTGATTTCATTGTGCACTCCTTTGTTGTGAAGACTACTGCTTCACAGATGGTCGTAACCGACCTGCCACGATGGGTGGGGCAAAGATGATGCCAAGAATCAAAAGCGCAATCAGTAAGTAAATCAATGCTGAGGTACCGTTACCTTGAGTATCGATTTCGACACTTGTTGCCATTGCTACTCCGGGAGTCGCAATGGCGGTCACGCCCTCTACTGGAGCCGCATCAACAATCTCGCCGTCAAGTGGAAGTGTTGTATCGGTTACTTCGGCACCAGCAACAAGTGTTGTCGTGACACCTGGTGCGAGGGTAGCGCCCGGCTTGGTTGCGCCTGGGGCAGTTGTTGCGCCTGGGGCAGTTGTTGCACCTGGAGCGACGGTCGTCGCGGTTGTTTTAGCGACTAAGAAGTCGCCAGTGATGGTGGGGTTGCTACACGATCCAATCGCAGGCGCTGTCGACGCACCGGGAATTTGGGCGACTGCAGCAAAGGCAGCTTCCACCAAGTTTTTCGGTAGCGGAGCGTAACCCAATTGCTCGGATTTTTGCTGACCAGCGCATAGGAAGTAGAAGATGTAGTCGGACAAGCTCTTGCCCTTAGAAGCACTAAATGGCGCGGCCTCGGTGGTTGGAACAATCATGTATGAATAACTCGACATGGGGTATGCGCGAGCATCTGCGTTTCGATAAACACCCTGCAGCACCTGGGTTCCGTCGGGGTTAACTCTTGCACCTTGCAACGCAACGGAGACGTTGACCGCTGTCGGTTGTGCGTAATTGCCAGAAGCATTCTTGACTGAAGCAACTGGAAAGCCACGTTCTTTGGCGTAACCGTATTCAACATAAGTGATTGCGCCATCGTTGTACTGAGCAGCGACAAAGTTGGCGACTCCATCAGAGAACTGTTGTGCAGCAAAGCCCGAATTCGGGAAATCTGGATAGAGCGAAGTAACTGGGCACGACGAACCCAAGTTGGCTTTTTGACACAACTGACTCCAATCGCTGGGAGTTTCCTCAGCCATGAAAGCAGTGAATTGTGCTGTTGTGCCCGAGCCATCGGAGCGGACAACTGGCTTGATGCGAGTTGCCGGCATGACGCGTTGCGGGTTGTCTGCAGCGATCAGGGGGTCATTCCACATGGTGATTTGACCAGTGAAGATCTTGGCAGCAGTCTCGGGTGATAGGCGCAAGTCAGTGATCCGTTGTCCGTTTGCTTTCAAGTTGTACATGAATGCTGTACCGCCAGCAACAATCGGGAGATACGCGTAGGGTCGAGAGGCAGCCAGTTGTGTTTCATCGGCCAACAAGTTTCCCTGACGGTCGTATTGAGCGCTCTGAAAAGGAATTTCAGATACGGCAAAGTCAACTTGTGCTTGATAGTACGCAACTCTTCCTGCAGTTGAACCGACACCTTGATAGTTAACAACGAGCCCTTGACGAGCAACGTCAGCGCGCCATTGGTCGACCGCGATCTGGCTCCATGTTGAGCCTGCTCCATCAACGGGAGCCTCGGCACGGACTGCTGTGGGAGAAACTGTTGCGAGTGAGGTCAATAACGTAGCCGTGGCCACGATGAGTTTCTTGATGCGGCGCATCAGCCAAACCTTCCGTTTACATAATCGTTGGTACGTTGATCGCGAGGATTCGTAAAGATGTCCTTGGTTGGACCCTCTTCAATAATTCGTCCTGGCTCGTTTTCGGCAGCCAAGAAGAAGGCACAACGATGCGAAACACGCTGTGCTTGTTGCATGTTGTGCGTCACGATGACCACGGTGACCGTTTCGCTGATTTCACTGATGGTCTGTTCAATGCGGCGAGTTGATGTGGGGTCGAGTGCCGAACATGGTTCGTCCATCAACAACACTTGTGGGCTCACGGCAAGCGAACGGGCAATGCATAGACGCTGTTGCTGACCACCCGACAACGCACGGCCAGGGTCGCCGAGACGATTCTTTACTTCGTTCCATAGCCCAGCTTTGGAGAGGCATGACTCAATAAGTTCATCGCGCTCGGAACGAGTTGTCTTCAGGCCAGAAAGCTTGAGTCCAGCAAGAACATTTTCGGCGACAGTCATTGCGGGGAATGGGTTTGGCTTCTGGAACACCATGCCGATACGGCGGCGCACGTCGGTCACCGGAATTGCACCACGATAAATGTCAACACCGTCAATGAGAATCTCGCCCGCAAGTGTTGCACCAGGAACGAGTTCGTGCATGCGGTTGAGCGTGCGCAAGAAAGTACTCTTGCCACAACCAGAAGGACCAATGAGAGCGGTGACTTGACCTGGTGCCATGTCAAGGTTGACGCCTTCAAGGACTTTCTTGGTTCCGAACCAACAAGCAACATTTGCTGCCGTTAAGCCTGCGGCTTTGTGGCCCGGATCAAGCGACGAGATATCTGATGACTCAGTTGTTGTGTTTGACGAGTTGGTATCGATTGACGTCATGCCAATCCCTTTCTCTTAAGTCGACGCTTCTTGAGACGACTGATGTTGTCTGGACCTCGCCCACCAATGGCGCGGGCGATAACGAATAAGACAAGAACCAAAATCAATAGAACGAGGGCACCAGTCCACGCACGAGCGATCTGCGCTTCTTGTGGGAAACGAATCAAACGGAACACAAAGAACGGGAGCGAATCTTGCTTGCCCGATAGTGGATTCCAGTTCATGATGAATGCTCCGCCAACGGTCAAAATCAACGGAGCTGTTTCACCGATGACTCGCGCCACACCCAAAATGACTGCGGTGACTAAGCCAGAACGTGATGTGGGTAGTACGACTCGAGAAGTGGTTCGCCATTCGGTACCGCCGAGAGCCAAGGATGCTTCACGAAGACCACCAGGGACAAGACGCAGAACAACTTCAGCAGTACGAGTCACAGTGGGAAGGAAAAGTACTGAAAGAGCGAGTGAACCAGCCAAGCCAGTTTGCTGGTTGCCGAGAGCCAAGATCCAGGCGGCATATATAAACAAACCAGCAACAATCGAAGGGACTGCGCTCATTGCATCAACGACAGTTCGGAGGGGCTTGGCAAGCCGACCTTTGACCTCGTTCATATAAACAGCAGTGGTAATTCCGAGTGGAACAGCGATCAGGCTTGCGATACCCACTTGTTGCAGAGTTCCGATAATTGCATGAGCGCCACCACCTTCGGTGGAGTCACTAAGTGCGCCGACGAAACGCTGATCTTGGCTAAAGAATTGCGGCCGCAGTGAGTGATAGCCCTTGCCGATGACGTAAAAAACCACAAGGACCAGCGGGATGATGGCCAACGATGCCCCGGTCCACACAACCAGACGGGCCAAATGGTCTTTGGCTCTCACTGTTCCTCGAATCTCGCGCACGGCAAGCCAAGAAACAACGATAAAGAACACGTAACAGCTCAACAGAAAACCGAGAGCCCCAGAAAGTGGGAGGATTGTTTCGTACAACAACTGGCTGAGTGCGAAAGCAGAAATTGCTGAGCCAATCATGACCGTGACATCGATGGTCTCAATCGTGCGGATGCG
>JBIKOO010000075.1:0-6892 GCA_044358015.1 Ilumatobacteraceae bacterium | reverse complement strand
GGAATCGCCATTCCCAAGAAGCCACTGGCCCCGGCTTTGGCGTACATCTCTCGAGGAGCAATTCCATCTTTTTCCCATTGGGCATAAAACGGAGTGATCTCTTTGGCTATGAAGCTCCGAAAACTGGCACCGAAGGCAAGATGGTCATCGTTGTAGAGGGATCGTTTCACCCTCCTATTCTGCCCTTACGCCCAGCCTCCTGCATAAGTCACGAACTGACCTGTTGTAAATCGGCTTGATCCATCAAGGAAAGCCATACAGAAGGCTGCGAATTCAGTCATTGTGCCCAAACGCTTCATGGGTACCTGCGACTCAATCTTGGCGCGCACTTCTGGGTCGGTGGCACCAGACGCCTTCAAAAAGGCTGGGAAGTCCATAAAGTTGGTTCCGACGGCATTCACCTGCACACCAGTACGGGCAACTTCATCGGCAACGTTCTTCACCAACATGGACGCTCCAGCTCGGGCAGCGGAATACAGGGGAGCGCCTGGTGTCGGTCGAGCCGCTGAAGCACTTGTAATCACCAGCACTTGTCCCTGACCCTGTGGCGTCATCTTGGGAACAACTGCTTTCATGAAGTTGTAGGGCGCTTCAACGCAGCCCACAAGAACCGAACGAAGATCCTCGAGTGAAGAATTCACAAAACGACCGGTGACAATCTGCCCAGAAAACATGACGGCCGAGTCAATGCGACCAAAAATGGTGAGTGCTCGTTCGACGAGAAGGTCGGAATTTTGGGGTTGCGCAAGATCTTGTACGTTTGGCACGACCTCAACGCGAGCGCCTAATTGGAGCAATTCTTCGGCCAATTCATCAGAGGCATTTCCGACAACAAGGTCAAATCCGCGACGAGCCAAATGGCGGCAAAGTTCGGGTCCGACATAGAAATGGCCGTCAGCAACGATGGCGACGGGTCGAGAAGTTATTGGAGAATCTGTGGTCATATGCCGAGGGTAGGTAGTGGCAGGGCTATTGTCAATACTTGTGAAAGATTACGAAGGCTTTACCGGAAAAATTGGTCGAACTGTTGCCGAGTCGGAGGCTGCCTGGCCGCCAAACAAGCACCCTGGCGAAAAGGCGCCGAATGTCATCGTGATGTTGTTCGACGACTTGGGATTTTCTCATCTTGGGTGTTTTGGTTCAACCATCGACACTCCAAATATCGATCGATTGGCAGAGCAAGGTCTTCGTTACACGAACTTCCATGTCACCCCATTGTGTTCGCCGACGCGCGCTGCTCTTCTCACTGGCCGTAATCATCATGCGGTTGGAATGCGCGGAGTTTCAAACTTCGACTCTGGTTTCCCGCACATGCGCGGACAGATTTCTAATCACGCAGCCACTGTCGCCGAAGTCGTTCGCGAAGAGGGCTACACCACATTCGCCTTAGGTAAATGGCACTTGTGCCCAATGGTCGATGCGTCTCCCGCTGGTCCATACGATCAATGGCCCTTACAACGAGGCTTCGATCGCTTCTATGGTTTCCTTGACGGCGAGACCGATCAGTTCTATCCAGAGTTGGTGTATGACAATCATTGGATTGAACCACCAGCCGGACCCGATGAGGGCTACCACCTCACCGAAGATTTGGTGGATCACGCCATTTCATTTGTGCATGATTCGGTCGGAGTTCGACCTGATCGTCCGTTCTTTATGTATCTCGCCTTTGGTGCAACTCACGCACCTCATCAGGCTCCGCCAGAATACATGGCGAAATATCGCGGAGCCTTTGATGAAGGTTGGGATGTTTTCCGCGATCGTTGGTATGCCCGTCAGAAGGAACTGGGCCTTTTGCCCGAAGAAACCAAGTTGGCGCCCCGTAACCCAGGCGTTGAACCGTGGGACACACTGTCAGAAAACCAGCAACGACTCGCATGCCGATTGC
This sequence comes from Ilumatobacteraceae bacterium, assembly GCA_044358015.1. Classification (GTDB taxonomy): domain Bacteria; phylum Actinomycetota; class Acidimicrobiia; order Acidimicrobiales; family Ilumatobacteraceae; genus Casp-actino8. The sequence goes on along the minus strand of JBIKOO010000075.1, from coordinate 5,007 downwards.
AAGAGGCTTATGCGGCCTTCCTCGATCACACTGATGTGCAAATCGGTCGCTTGATTGCATCAATCGAAAAATTGGGACTTGATGACAACACGATGATTGTCCTGTTGGCAGATAACGGCGCCTCGCAAGAGGGAGGACCTTTCGGTGTGCTGCACGAGATGAAGTTCTTCAACATGATGATCGAAATGCCCGACGAGGCAATTCATCGCATTGATGAAATTGGTGGACCACATAGTCATAGCAACTATCCATGGGGTTGGTCGCAAGTTGGTAATACACCGTTCAAGTTCTACAAACAGAACACTCATGAAGGTGGAATTCACGTTCCCCTCATCATCAAGTGGCCGAAGGGAGTCAAAGACACCGGTTCATTACGAGACCAGTTCCATCATGTGAATGACATCGTTCCCACGATCTACGAAGCGATCGGAATTACACCACCCGATACTTATCGCGGTCTTGAGCAAATGCCAATTTCGGGCGTGGCAATGAACTACACCTTTGATGACAAAGAAGCGAAGACTCGCAAACTTGTGCAGTATTACGAAATGGTTGGACACCGCGGCATCTACGCCAACGGATGGAAAGCCGTGACTCGTCACACCCCAGGAGTTTCTTTTGATGACGACGTGTGGGAGTTGTATCACGTTGAAGCAGATCGTTCAGAAACCAATGATCTCGCAAAACAAGAGCCCGATCGTTTAAACGAACTCATTGCTTTGTGGTGGGAAGAAGCCGAGAGCGAAGGTGTGCTTCCTCTTGATGATCGTGGTCTTGAACTTTTCGGAATCAACTTCAAAAAGAACAGTCCACACCCAGAATCACGCAAGTACGTCTATCGTCCTCCCATGGCTCCATTGCCGTCGCAAGCTGCAGCAGCCATGGGCGGTCGTAGTTGGGATATGGAAGCAGTCGTCGATCGCGGAGACGCCGAGGGTGGAGTCATCTTCGCTACTGGTACGGAGAACTCTGGTTTCAGCTTCTACATCTTCGACAATCGCCTGGTTTTTGATTACAACTTCTTCGGCGAGCACCTTGTTGTGCGATCACACGCAGAATTGCCGACCGGTCCATCAACTCTCACGTGTCAGCTTCGCCGAACTGGTAAGGCGGGCTATGTCGTTTTGCTGGTCAACCAAGAGGAAGTCGGACGGATGGAACTACCTTTCGTCATGCGCGTGATTTCGAGTGTCGGACCTTCAGTTGCGTATGACCATGGTTCTCCGGTTGCTTTTGACTACGCCAACCGAAGTGACGGCTTTCCATTTGAAGGGACCTTAGATTCAGTCACCATCACGTTGATTGATACGAAGAAGGACCCGAAGAACGCCGAGGCACAAGCTCGTGCCGAAATGGGTCGCCAGTAAAAGCCTTCCGGGTTATTTGACGGCCAGCAACGAGAGTTGGAGAATTTGACTTTCTTTTTCGTGTTTCACCGTGTACGAGTTACCTGGTGGAACCACCAGGCTCGAACCATTGGCGAGAGCGTGTTCGCCGTTGTTTGACGTTGATACATGTGCGTCGCCTTCAAGTACAAAGAGGAACTCAAACGTTAAGGGCTTGATCGTTTCTTGGGCCCACTGGCTGTCTGCAAGAGCCTTCACAACTCGCACATCGGTGAGGCCATTGGTGGCAAGCTTGATTCCGGTGTCGGTCGATTCAACACCTGTCGAAAGCGGTTGCCATTTTGCGTCTGAAGCGATGTGCCTGATGAAACTTTGCCCTTCCCAAACGCGGTCTGGATTCACCTCGGAATTAGGTAACGATGTCTCGGGGTCGGCATTTGTTAAGTGCTCTGCTGGATAACCGATTTCAATGACTTCAAGATTGTCTCCACTTTCAAGCACACGATGACGAATGGTCGGTGGCTGAATCACGCAGTCACCTGCATGAAGGATGAATGGTTCACCCTGATCTTCGTACACAACTCGGACCCAACCTGAACGGCAAAAAATCAATTGAAATAGCACTTCGTGGAAATGCACATAGTCGGGGACTGGACCACCCTCGGCAATACGAATCAGCGATGCAATGATCGCGCCACCCTGACGGCCGGGAACAAGATCTCGATACAGCATTCCCGCACGACCTACTTGCGCAGATCCATCAGCATCCTCCTGGTTGACAACGAGAGAAGAAACAAGCGGAACAAGTGACATGCCTGGTTGCGCAGGCACACATTCAATAATCGATCCGTTAGGAGAGGAGAGTGTTTGGGCTTGTAATGCGCTTGTTGGTTCAACGACTAACCGAATATTCAAAGGTTGGTCAGCGCCAGGCTCAAGAAGTAGGCGACAACCGTGACCAATCAAAGACGCATGAGTTGGACCATCAGCTGGATGGATTGTTTCAACCCGGAAACCTAGGGTTTCAGTGAAGAACGTGAGATTGGCGGAAAAGTCTCGGCAACGGAGAATGACTCCAGCTTTCTGGATGCCGTTTCCGTCAATCAATACCGGTTCTAAAGCCATGCGCTTAGGTTAGTTTGTGTCGGTGAGTGACGAGATGTCTAGTCAAGGATCCTTCTTCTTGCATGATGACTGCAAGATGTACTACGAGGTCCGAGGTAGTGGGAGGCCTCTCTTGTTCATCAACGGTTCAGGATCAACGATTGAGTCAGTATCTCTCTTGGTGGACTATTTTGCGAAGTCCTTCACGGTAGCGATTCACGATCAACGTGGATTAGGTAGATCCTCGATTCCGAATGGGCCGTATTCAATGGCGCAGTATGCAGCCGACGCAGTTGCGCTGGCTAATCATCTTGGCTGGAAAACCTTCAACGTTTTGGGGATCAGTTTCGGGGGAATGGTGGCCCAAGAATTGGCGTCAACCCATCCCAATCGCGTGAATCGGATGGTGTTGTGTTGCACGAGTCCCGGGGGTGATGGCGGTAGTTCATATCCGTTACACGAATTGGCTTTGTTAGATCCAGAGATTCGCGCTGATAAATCTTTAGGCCTAAGTGACACTCGATTCAACGAGCAGTGGTTCATTGACCATCCTGAAGATGAGATGTACCGCCGACCAGTTGTCGCAACTGGTGACACAGAGAAGCGTCGAGGTGAACTGTTGCAACTAGAAGCTCGTCGATATCACGACGTTTGGGATCGTTTACCCAACGTGACAGCAGAAGTTTTGATAGCCAGCGGAAGCTTTGACGGAATCGCACCGCCTGCGAATGGGCAAGCGATTGCTACGAGAATTGCATCATCTGAATATCGCGAGTACAACGGCGGCCACATGTTCTTCATCCAAGATCGCAGAGCTCTTCAAGAAATCGTGGATTTCTTCAATACACCAAGTCCATCGTGATTCTGGTGCAGAATAGTTGCGCACTGCGCAACTTTTTTACACCAGAATCACAAGGGATAGGATTCAGCCGTGAGCGAAGATAAGGATTCAATTCGTTTTGATGGTCAAGTCGTGATTGTGACTGGGGCCGGCCGCAACCTTGGGCGTGAATATGCCCTTGAGTTCGCACGTCGAGGAGCACAGGTTGTAGTTAACGATCTCGGTGTCGGAATATCTGATACTGATGGCGATGCCGCCGCTCCAACGATCAATCCTGCTGACGAAGTTGTCAACGAGATCATCGCCGTCGGAGGACAAGCGGCTGCCAACTATGACTCAATTGGTACGCCTGAAGGTGGTCGCAACATCGTTGACACTGCGATCAAGACCTTTGGTCGGGTTGACATCGTTGTGAATAATGCAGGGCAGGTGCGTATGGCACCCTTCGAAGATTTTCCGGAAGAAAGCATTGATGCGTTAGTCAATACCCAGTTGCGCGGAACGCTGAATGTCAGTCGACCTGCATGGAAGTGGATGAAGAATAATGGCGGCGGTCGCTTCATCAATGTTTCCTCTGGTGCAGCATTCGGAGGTGTTCCTAACGGCACGGTCTACGCGATGGCCAAGATGGGCGTCATTGGTCTGACCAGAGGCATGGCGAGCGAAGGGGCACCATTTGGAATCTCCACCAATGTCGTCGTTCCGTATGCCAAGACTCGACTAGGCACGGCCTTTGGTCCGATTCCCTGGTCACCCGAACTTGGTGAATGGCTCAGTCCTGGGTTGGTTGCGCCTCTAGTGGTATGGCTTGGGCATTCATCGTGCGCTCTCAATGGTGAGACCTTGAGCGTTGGTGCTGGATGGCAAGCCGCGATGTCAATCGCCATGACCGATGGTTACAGCGAACGCGAGTTGACTCCTGAACTAATTGCTCAAAACGAGGCAACAATGATGGCGTCAGAGACTTCGCCGGTGACAGCATTCGGCTCTCGAGCAGTCAAGAACCTTTTGCGCGGTTTTCGAATTCCAGGGAAGAGCTGATTCACATGTCTCAGACCGTCACTCAAATGAACGAGTTAGGTTTCTACACCCTTCCCGGCGCACCAAAATCTCCGCGGGATCTCATTCATGAAGTCGAGTCCGCCGAAGAACTCGGCATCGGCGCCTGTTTCATTTCTGAGCGCTTCAACATTAAGGAAGCCGTCACTCTCTCGGGTGCCGTAGGCGCAGTTTCCAAATCGGTTGGAGTTGCCACAGCTGCGACCAATCACAACACCCGACATCCGCTTGTCACTGCGTCCTACGCCACCACAATGCACCGCCTCACCGAGGGTCGCTTTTGTCTCGGCATCGGTCGAGGCATCGGACCCTTATTCGCCGCGTATGGAATGTCCAAAATAACCACTGCGCAAATGGAAGATTTCGCGAACGTGATGAAACGCCTTTTCAAGGGCGAAGTGATTTTCGGGCACGATGGTCCAATTGGGAAATATCCGATCCTCGCTCTTGACCCGACGTTTGATGAGAATATTCCACTTGGTATCACTGCTTTTGGTCAGAACACTCTTGAACTCGCTGGACGCGCCTTTGATTGTGTGATCCTGCATACTTTCTTCTCGGATGAGACAACTCAACGTTGCGTGAAGACGGTGAAAGATAGCGCCGAGCGTGCCGGGCGCGACCCCGACAAAGTTCGAGTGTGGTCGTGTTTTGCCA
>JBIKOO010000030.1:0-21264 GCA_044358015.1 Ilumatobacteraceae bacterium | reverse complement strand
TTTGGTCACAGCACACAACTGCGCGTGTTCGTTGATCCGGACTTGTTGCAGTATGACGAAGTGTGGGCTGCAGCAGGAATATGGAAGGACAACTTCGGTGCGGCTCCGGCGGACATCGTGCGCGTCGCCGGTGGCGTCGTCACCGACCTCAAACGTTCATCCATATAAGTTGAATACATGGTTCTTGAACATGCACTCTTAGATGTCATCCCGGGCTTAGAGGTCGAGTTCGAGGAGGCTTTCTCTCGGGCAAGAGAAATCATCTCAAAATCGCCTGGGTTCATTAGCCTGAAGATTGTCCGAGGGATTGAGCGGCCAAGCTCGTATCTACTACTCGTTGAGTGGGAAACGCTCGAGGATCACACGATTGGGTTCAGGCAGTCCGCTCGATATGCGGAATGGCGGGAGTTGTTACACCACTTCTATGACCCATTCCCAGTCGTTGAGCATTTTGTCGAAATCCAGTCTTAAACACAAAGCCGGTTGAAACACTGATAATCCAAAGGTTGCTTAAACCATCGGCGGCGTGCCTCTCTTTGGTCATGCAACCCAACTGCGCGTGTTCGTTGATCCGGACTTGTTGCAGTACGACCCAATGGATGAAATGTGTGGGCTGCAGCGGGAAAGTGGAACGACGTGTTCGGTGCTGCGCCGGCAGACATCGTGCGTGTCGCTGGTGGTGTCATCACCGACCTGAAGCGCGCCTGAGAACTGTTGCGCACGCGACGCCAAACACGGCACCAATTCAGTTCGCGATGATGTCGGTAGGGTCGGCTGCCCCAACATCAACCAGCGCTGAACGAACTCAATTGCAACCGACAGTGCAACAAGTCCGACGAGAACGCGAATCACTTCCCGTAGCCGGGGCAACCCTTGCCGGATCCCTCGGCCTCGTAATAGACCAGGCCCACGTCCGCGAGGAGTCCGTACCGCTGCATGAACTGGGGCAGTTGTTCTCGGAATCCCTGATAATCACCTGTTGCTTGGGCCCGCTCACCAGCCGCCCTCACGTCCGACTGGAAGGAAGAGTCGCTGCGGACAGCAAACTTCGTGAAGTAGTCGTTCAAGTAGTACCCCGCAAACAGGATTCCCAGAACGATGCATGCTGTCGACAAGTACTTCTTCAGCGGTGCCAACGTGATTGCCACGGCGACACAACCGAGGACCAAGAACTGCGCTGCCGGCAATGAGCGATTCGCGTGGGTCTGTTCGCCAGCCATCGAAGCGGTCAACAGTCCGCCCAATGCGCCTACACAGGCGAGACACATCAGCTGCAGTTCTCGGCGGTAGTCGGATGCTCTCTTGTAGACGACGTAGATGAAAACCGGCAAAAGTGCCACCAACAGTATCTGTGGCCAACTCAGTTCGCCGCCCCACCCGGAGTGATGTCGAAGATTACCGTCTCCCTTCAACACCAAGTAATCCATGCTCAAATGCCCCATCAGACGATCCCACGTGATCTGAATGAGCTTCATCCCCTTCCCCAAGAGGCTGTTCTCGGCCTCCATAGCCTTGAAGATTTCCATCTGTCCGATGCGGTTGTTCGTGTACTTGCTCAGACCCACCTGGAGGGGGATGTAGGTCGCCAAGACGCACGCCCACACCATCCCGATCGGTCGCCACAGGCGACCACGCATGTACAGATACACCGAGAAGAGGACCGCCACGAGCACTGTCGGAATCGTAGAATACGGCGAAAACAACGACACCCCGAACAGCAGACCGGCGATGATCAACTCCTTGGTCGTCGGGTCATCTCCACGACGGATGTGACGGCTGAGCAGCCAGACACCGATGAAGAGATGCATCGAATGGAACTCGCAGTGGATGAACGCAACTCGCGAGAGCGCCCACATCCACGGAGAGATTGCCGATAGCGCGAGCGCCCAGACGGCGGCGCGCCGGCCCAGGAAGTTGTACGCGGTCCCCGTGGTGCATGCGACCATGACCAGCGAGATGATGACCTCCAGCGACCGAGCGGCCGCGATCGAATCGCCGGCAATGAAGAGCCACAGCGCGTAGACGACGTTGTAATGGACCGGGGTTCCGATCACGTAGCCGTAGGCGTTGATAGGCCCACCCGATGAGAAACCCCAGCCGTGCCCCCACAGGTCGACGCCGGTGTGCCGCAGGCAGACCGAATTTGCCAACATCGTCATCTCGTCGGTGTGGAATCCGGGCGTGACGCTATCCAGGCCCCAGAACCTTGCCAGCAGCAAAACGACTGCGGCCACGACCACCGAGCACTCGGCTGCTCCGTAACGGCTGACGATCGCTCGCATCTCTTCGCGGACTGCGTCAACTGTTGCCTGCAATCTCAAATTCATGAGACTTGCCCCTCCCGTGACCCACCTCCGGTGAACATCTTCACTAGATTCACGATGGTAACACAGGTCCTTTGTGGCCATATGCGAAAGCGCCCTGCACTCCACTTGCCTTCAAGGATGTGTCAGCAGCACGGAGTGTCAATCGGCGTAGATGAGAAAACCCGTGCTGCCCAGACTCTGTCGAATGACTACCCACCTTTTGTCGGTCGTCAGCTTGCTGTCTTCAGTGAGCACGAAACCGAGGACGCTGACATAGAAGTCAATGGCGCGGTCATAGTCGTCAACGACGATCGTCACGAGATCAAGATGCAACATTCGCTTAGTCTCTCATTGTCCTCAGGAAGGTTGGTCCCATGATCCAGCGATGATGACGATGGAGATCACTAGGGCAATCATCGTTGCCAGATACATGAGGCGTCGACCAGAACGTGGATATGGCGAAAAAAGAGCTCCAGCACCAATTGCAATCCCGGCCACCAGTCCACCAATTGAGGCAAATCCCACTATGCGACACGGCTGACAATCTGGAGATGTACACGACCAAACATTGGTGCACGAAGTATTGATTCCAAAAGAGACAATGACCACAGAAATCCAAAGCAATCCCGTCATCACGCCGACCAATGGCAGTATTCGTTTATCCACCATCTTCGCCACGACGATCAGTTTACTCACTTATGACTAACCCCTAATCAGGTGTCACTACTCGGTGACCAGCATCGCTCAGTGTGCGGACTGCTATTGCAAGACGATCAATAGGTATGAGGATGTAGTCGGTGTCAAACGTTGACACGGCGAAAATGGAAACTCCAGCATCGGCAAGCGGAACTGCGATGGCGGCGAGTACACCAGTGAGGGCAAAGTCGAGCGGACCAACAACCATCAGTGCTGCCCATCCGGGCTGGCACTGAACATCGACTGGCACTACTTCCTCGTCGCACACGATGCTCGTCTCGTGAGCCGTCTGCACTACTGCGATGAAGTTTCCGCTTGCCCATGTTGGAACTGGACTTCCACTCGGGAGGCGACACACTGCTAGTCGGTTTGTGAGGATGTGAATTTCAAGTAGGTGTTGAGTCACGACCATCTCCTCAATATCGGCCACGAATTGATCTCTGAATCTTAGTTCTCTGCGTTGCATTGTTCAGCGTGTCATGGTGTTGATTTACCTCAACCAATGGCGTCGCCCTCAAGCGTTGTTAAGTTTGATTGTGACCTCAAACGAGACAACGGCAGTTCCTAATGCGATCACGAAGTATCAGGCTGCTCACGACAGTCGAGATGTGGCCACAGCGCTGGCCCAGTTCACTGTTGATGCTTGCGTCATTGATGATGGAAAGACCTACGAAGGTGTTGATGGCGTTGAGACGTTTTTGCGCAAGGCCGGCTCGGAGTACACGTACACCCGCACCTTGATTTCAGCCGAAGAAAAGGCTGCAGATTGTTGGCGAATTGTGAATCACTTAGCGGGAAACTTTCCTGGGGGACATGTTGACTTATCTTACGAATTTCAACTGACCAATGGCCTAATCAGACGCCTAGTCATCGCTCCCTAACAGATTCGCGTCAGCGATCTGGTCGGGAATTATTGAGGAAATCTGCAACTCAACCAGACCAGATCGACTTTTCTAGCGGGCGCTGTTCCATAAGGTAGGTACGAATGACGGACAGACTGACAACTGAGCGACTGATACTTCGCCGATGGACCGATGATGACCGTGGGCCGTTTGCTGAATTAAATGCGGATCCGGAAGTGATGCGCTATTTCCCCAATACATTGACGAAGCTTGAATCGGACGCTCTCGTTGACCGCATCGAACAAGGTTTTGTGACGAATGGTTTTGGTTTGTGGGCGGTTGAGGTCAACGGCCGATTTGCTGGCTTCACCGGACTCAACAGAACTTCGTTCACAACTCCGATGGGACCTCACGTCGAGATTGGTTGGCGTTTGGCGAAATGGGCATGGGGACACGGGTACGCGACAGAGGCAGCAAGGCGTGTGCTCACTGCGGCCTTTGAGAACTTCGGTTTGACAGAGGTGTTCTCGTTTACCACTGAAACAAACACCAAAAGTGAAGCAGTGATGCAACGAATCAAAATGTCTCGTCGGGTTGACTTAGATTATGAACACCCGAATACACCTGGATGGGGGGGGAGCGAAACACATTGTGTATCAGGCTTCTTCAATGGAATCTTGAATCGCTCAATCACAACAAGGGTGATAAATAGTTGATCACGACAAGCCTGAACCTCGTAGTTAGGCGAGCGCCTCGCGAAGGCCGCGTGTTGCGGTATCGCCAATCTTGTTAAACACTTTTCCAAGCACGAGATTCATTGCGGCGATAATCCAATTCGCAGTCAGTGTTGCATCATAAATGACTTCGCATCCTGTGTCTGTTTTGTTAATCGTCACGCGATCAACGGAGGTAAAGAGGGTATTGACGCCTCGCACCAAGATGTGTGAGTACTCGTCGTACTCGGTGGTGGTGTAACGCAATGTTGAAGTTGATCTTCCGACACCCTTGACCGTCACATCAAAAATAGTTCCGAGACCTGCACCAGATCCTTCAACTTGCACGACCTTGACAACACCCTTATCCCACTTGGCAAAGTTATGCAGGTCTGCCATATAAGCAAATGCCTCTTGTTGAGTCATCGAACTAGGAATTGTCGTTACATATTTGGCCATGAGTTCACCGTACAGCAATACCTGCGATTATCGGTGTCCGAGTTGCTCACTATTTGCCAAACCAAAAAACCACAGATTGGAAAACTCCTGCGGCTTCAAATTTTAAAAACGGGGCCATGGTGATGCCACTTCGTCGTCGTTCGTGTGAGGGTGATTACATAGATAAGTGAATGAGAATCGCTGGTCAATAGATGCAACACGCCAATGGAGCGAGCAAGTCGGCTGGAGAGTGGGCTGTAATTTCTCCCCATCCACTGCGGGCAACCAACTCGAAATGTGGCAGGTCGAAACTTTTGATATCAGCACAATAGAAAGGGAACTTACCTGGGCTGCCGCTATGGGGATGAATACGGTGCGGGTTTATCTTCACGATTTGTTATTTGCCGAAGCCCCGACAGATTTTCTGGCGCGAGTAGAGATGGTATTCGCCGTCGCGGCCGCGAAGAATATCGGTGTTGTCCCAGTTCTTTTTGATGGAGTATGGAATCCCAAACCGAAATTGGGTAAGCAACCAGAGCCGAAACCATTTCTCCACAATTCGACGTGGGTTCAGAGTCCGGGATCAGATGTGTTTTACGACCGTTCAAGATGGTCGGAACTGCAGCAATATGTTGTGGAGCTTCTTTCCTTTTTTAAGAGTGATGACCGAGTGATTGCTTGGGATCTTTTCAATGAGCCTGATCAAGTTGATGTAGTGACTTTGAAACTTGGATCACGCAACGAAAAAATCGCCACAGGTACCGAACTTGTAGGGACCGTGTTTGATTGGGCGCGCGAAGTTGGTGTTAATCAACCTCTGACGGTTGGGGTCTGGGAATACGAAACAAATGGCGAGGTCGTAAAAAACTCTTTGAATCAACTCATCATCGACCGAAGTGACATCATTTCATTTCACTGCTACGAGCCCCGCGAAAAATTGGCTGCAGTGATTAAGTCTTTGGCGTCTCATGGTCGTCCGCTGTTGTGCACAGAATGGTTAGCTCGCTCTGTTGGTTCAACGGTTGATCTGTTGCAGGTCTTTAAAGAAGCCGGGGTTGGCGCTATCAACTGGGGATTGGTTGATGGGAGAACACAGACAAGGTTCCCGTGGCGCTCATGGACTGAACAAGTTGATGCCAACGAGCCATGGTTCCACGACCTATTACACGCCGATGGTTCAGCCTACGACGAAATAGAAGTTGAAATATTTCGCCGTCTGACCTTGAGTTAAGTATCGATCTGGTCGGAAATTGCTGAGGAAATCTGCAACTCAACCAGACCAGATCGTGGGTAGCTACTTGATTTCCTTAAGGCGAGCAGTCGCAAGGGCGCGCAAAAGTACTGTATCAACTTTCCAGTCAATCGGAACTTGAAAGGTGTGCTTATTCACGACGTACTTACTGAGCTTGTCAGTGAAACTTTCGAGAACGTCACCACTGAATGGGTTGAGTGTGATGTGGTTCTTGGCGACTGACAGACCGATGACATATTGGGCGCCGGTTCGAAGCATTGGTTGATTCCAGGCAATGACCAACTCAAGATCAGGGAACTTCGTCGTAATCGTTGCGAAGATCTCCTGTGCGGTCTTGGCGGCGACAGGGTCAACACTTGCGAAGAACTCTTTGGGATTTTTAAATCGCTTTGAAGTCTCTGATCCGCGGACATACATCACTAACGCATTGGCGTGAGACTGACTGAATGCGTGGTTCTCACGTAGGAAGGCGATCTGTTCTGGATACTTGGCGTCACCTAAGTCTTTGAGTCGCTCAATCCACAATGCAATTGGACCACCGTGCTTCTTTTCAATCGCCGGGAAAAACTTGGAGCGATCACCGCTGCTATCAGTCACAACGAAAATGTTAGTTGAAAGCACTCATCAGTAAGCAGGTTTAGTCCTCTGTAGACCACGTTCGGCTTCGCGTAGTGCGACCGAATTGCGAGTGGGATGTTCTGCGAGAAAACCTCGCACAGCATTCGGATTAAACGAAGTGATGTCACGTAAGGCCCAGCCAATTGCTTTAGCGACAAAGAACTCTGGGTCATGCCAATGACGATCGCAAATTGCTAGGACAAAGTCGACGTCAGTCTCTTTCTTCCAAACCCGTTGATGACCAATGGCGGCACGAATCAACCAGCGATTTTCTGACTCGGACCAATCATCAATAATCGCAGTTGCGTCGAATCGTCGGCACAAAGGACTCACTCCGGCATTGACGAAACCATCAACTGTGTCCCACCACGACGACGTCGTGAGCAAACGCTCGAGGTATTCGGCAAGAAAGTATTCATCTGCGGAATCAACATAAGTCTCAAGTAAATCGTAGGACGCGTAGTGAAATTCTCGTTTAGATAATGACATCAATTTCACGCAGGCCTGCCCGAGTTCTTTGCTGGATGGTGTAGGTAGATCTCGCCAGTGGGCCTTGAGCAGGCGGCGCCGATCAGGAGCTGCAATCCCAATGAATGGCGCAATGTGCTTCATGTATTTGGCTGCGTCCTCGGCGCGGTGGGCATCTCCTTGGTGAGCAAATGCTGCGCGAGTTGAATCAACGACGAGTCGAGCCCAAGTGGTCATGAACAAATCCTAAATGCCACATCTGAAGAGCGGTTGTCAGTTCCGATCTGGTCTGGTGAAGTGGCAGTTTTCCTCAGTTATTTCCGACCAGATCGCAAAAAGATTTAGAAGCGGTTGGGTCGCATGACCTGGGTCGGTGTGATCCAAGTGACGGTTGCGTAGGTTTCAAAATACTTCTCTGCGAGAACCGACATAATCGCATCGGCAACTTTGTCGGTGACAACAGTTTCGAGTCGAATACTCGGGCCATTCAGATCAAGCGATCTATTGCCAGTCACTCCTTCACCGCGAACGTGTGAAACTGAATATCCCTTAGCTCCACACTTCTTTATGTCGTCAATCAGTTTTTGTTCGACGACTGATTCAGAAATAATGGTGACGAGTTGGCGATGTGTTGTATTCATGGTTCCTCGATCAGGTGAGTGCTTGGGCAATAGCGATGTAATACGGAATACCGAGAGTCAAGTTAAACGGGAAGGTGACCCCAAGTGAGGCAGTCACATATAGCCCCGGACTTGCTTGAGGCAGCGCGATTCGAACAGCGGCCGGTGCAGCGATGTATGAAGCGCTACCCGCAAGAGTCGCCATGACCGCAACGCCTCCGGTCGACATTCCAGCGGCGACACCAACCAGTGCGCCGAGGAAGCCGTTGATGAGCGGAATCAAAATTCCGAGTAGAACAAGCTTGAACCCAGCAGATTTGATGTCGCGAAGGCGCTCGGCGGCGATGACACCCATTTCAATCAAGAAGAGAGTGAGTGCACCGGCAAACAGACCTTGAAAGAGTGGATCAGTGGGAGCCATGCGTTCGGCGCCAACAATGGCACCAATCGCGAGGCCAGCAACTAAGAGCGCGATGCTTCGGCCACGCACCACTTCGCCAAGAGCAGATTTCCAATTGGTGTTTGACGATGCGCCTCTCGTTAAGAAGAGCGCAACAATGATGCCGACAATTTCAAGAATCGCTAAAAGTCCGGCGACGAAACCTTCGTATTCAATTCCACGAGTTTCAAGAGTTGCAATGACCACCGTGAAGGTGACGGCAGAGACCGAACCGTAGTGGGCCGCCAAAGCAGCCGAGTTAATGACGTCAAGTCGATTAATCACTCGGAAAAGAATGAATGCAATCAGTGGGGTAGCGATACCCAGCACCAAAGCTGCCAGCAGTGGCTTCCAAATATCTGACGGCGATGATGCAGCTAACGCTTTGCCGCCCTTCATGCCGATAGCAAGAAGAAGAAATGTCGAAAGAATCGGATATAGCGACTCGGGTAGACGAATTTCAAACTTCAGCATCGTTGCAATTAGTGCAACGACGAATGCAACAACTGGAGCAGTTAACAAACTGTCGGCGATTGATGCCGCAATCATGCCCGGCTTCGAATCTTTTTCAGAAGGGGTTCAATGATGACCTGAATGTTGTGACTTGCTTCAAGTGGGTGTCGCAAAGGTCGATTGAGATTGATTTCGTAGGTGTTCTTTCGACCATCTTTGAACACCGATAGGTAGCCGTCGGCCGAAAGTTCGTGCACGATGCGGTGGACTGTGCGTTCGCGAATGCCGACGAGTTCGGCGATTTCGCTGAGTCGAATCTCGGGGTCTTTGGCAATGCAGATCAGAACATGGGCATGGTTCGACAGAAAGGTCCACGAGGGGATTTCGTCAAAGTTTGAGCCGGCTTTAGTTGACATATAAAACATGATATAGAATTCATGTTTTATATGTCTACTTTGGGCGATCTGGTCGGGAATTGTTGAGGAAATCTGCAACTCAACCAGACCAGATCGATAGTTCTAGCGGCGGCCCTGATTTGCCGCGATGTCCAACAGCAAACCCTTGCTTTTGCCACACCCTTCCGCTTGACTGAAGGCATGTCCGCTGAAGCACGAAATCAGGTTGAACTGACCGCTGTGCTTTGGGCTGCCTCTGAAGGCGGCTTTACTGCGTTGAACCCTGAAACAGGCACTGTTTCAGAAGGTGAAACCGAAGCGGAAGCTCTCGCGAATCTGACCGAGGCAACCGAGCTCTATCTCGAAGAGTTCCCTTTGCCCGATCGTCAGATGCCAGTCATTACGACTATTCGCATCCCCGACGTTGCCTGAACTACCTGTCTGCTCGGGCGCCGAAGTCATTCGTGCTTTGGAACGTCTTGGATTTGGCGTGGTGCGTCAACGCGGAAGCCACGTGATGCTTCGCAACGGTGTGGTGGGTTGTGTCGTTCCTGTACATCGAGAGTTGAAACGAGGAACACTCAGCGGAATTCTTCGTTAGGCCGGGGTAAATGCAGCCGACTTCATTGCAGCGCTTAGTTGATCCAAAGGGAAATGAGTACTTGCGTGATGGCGATGAAACACGGAATACCACGAGTCACGTTAAATGGGGAAGTGGTCCCATGTGGGACCTTCACATGGAGTACCGGGCTGGCTTGTGGTCAGGCGATACGAACAGATGCCGTGGCAGCGAAAGGTGAAGGGTATTGCAACTTAGCCAGCAAGGGCGCCGGCAAAAACCTGCCAGGCCAAAAGTGACTTAGCAACAAAACTCAAGATGATATAGGTGCGTTCACCGTGCAAGTAGTTCGCCCACTTGCCGCGAGCTTTGTACTGCTTCCACTGCACGATGGCAAAGCAGTTGAACAAAATGAAGATTGAGAAAATGATTCCGTACACAAAGCCAGGAGTCGTCGACTCTGCTGGGCCCTTGGGCGTCCACACATTGATGGCGGTGGCAATCCAAGGAATGATGCCAGCGAAGCAGCCAAACCAGAATGGAAGCATGTCGCCATCACCTGGGGTCGTGTAGCGCTCTTGTAGCCAGCCAAACAGAACCATGCAGACGTTGACTGCGAAGATCGAAAGAAGAGCGATGTAATCCGCGGTGCCGTTGAGCTGCATGATCACGATGAGCATGATGGACGACGACAACGAGTATTCGATCCAGCGGTATTTGTTGATGTGCACTTTGAGTCCATCGGCATATTGCTGAAACACTCGCGGAGATGCAACGAAGAAATGGAAGAAGGCCGACAATGCCATGAAGGCTGCAACCATGTAACCAGTGTTGATGTTGAACAAATTGATTGATTCGGTGAACATGCCGCGACCCGGAGCATCGGTGAGGTATGTCGCCTGTACTGGCAACGAGAAGTTATTAGATAACAACAAAATCGCGATGAGCGACACAGTGTGCAAAATGCCGGCACTGATGTTAAGGCGACGAAGGCGAGATATCTCTTGTTCCATGTTGATCAGACTAGTGCCAGCGATCTGGTCTGCTTGGATGGCAGGTTTCCTCAGTTATTCCCGACCAGATCGCCGTAGGTCAGTAGGCGGGGATGCGGATGCTGGCGTTGTTGGCTTCGAGTGATGGGCGAATCTCACGGAACAAGCGGCGATACCTAAAGAACGGAACCCGTGGGTACATGTGATGAATCAAGTGGTGGTCTTGGCCGAGCAACATGACGTGGCTAAAGATCCACCCGCGGATACGCGTATTGCGGTAGCGAGTTGTCTCATTGAATGGTGCGTGGGGGAGCCACACAAACCACACCTGCAAAATCAACTGTGCGAACTGGGTGGGCAACCACCACAACAGCAAGAAGTTGAGTCCTTGTCCAAAGAAGAATGAGACAACCAAGAGCAACAAGCTCGCCTGCAGATGGCGATACAAAACTGGGCGATCAGACTTGAAGTACTTAATGCCGACACTGACTTTCGGCGGCAGAACTTTAAACAACACATCAGCCAAGAAAGGTATGCAAGCAAAAGTCTTAATAACGGTTGTAATCAACCAGCGGGGGAACACCGCTTTGCCCGGACCGGCCATGAAGTTGTCGGGATCTTTGCCGGGGATGTTGGTGTGAGCATGGTGCAACAAATGCGATGGTGAATAGGCCTGAAAGTTCAATTGCAATGGAATGGATGCAACGGTGCCCATGGCTTGATCAACCCAACGCAGTGACTTGTTCTGGCCGCTGATGTTGCCGTGATTGGCTTCGTGGTGAATTGTGTAGAAGAAGTAGGTGATGATCGAGTTGATGATCATTCCGACGTACATCGGCAATGAGCCATTCACGCACAAGATGATCGTGCCCGTGAAGACGGTGCAGTTGAAGATGAATAGCAAGACGGTTGGCCATGCAAAACCACCCATGTACTTGGAGGCGATGGCTCGTTCTTCGGCGGGAGTCATGTCAGTCAGTCTGACACAAAGTATTCCTCTAGCCTGAACCGTGTGAGTGCTTCGCTTCAGGTTCGTGGTGTGTCTTTTTCGTACGGGCCACGTGATATTTTGCGCAAAGTCGATCTAACGGTGGCACCCGGTATGCGGGTCGGGGTTCTAGGCCCGAACGGCGTCGGAAAGTCAACCTTGTTGGGCGTTCTGTCGGGGCGGTTGCAACCCGATGAAGGCGCAATTATCTATGCCCCAGCGACGGCGACTATTGGCGAACTGCGTCAAGAGACCGAGCGAGTGACTGGCGAGTCTGTTGAGGCCTATCTCGCTCGCCGCACCGGTGTGTCAGGCGCGCAAACCGAACTTGATGCGGCGACCGAAGCATTGTCAAAGAGCGAAGCAGGATCGGATGATCGCTATAGCGATGCACTTGAACGCTGGCTCGATCTGGGTGCTGCCGACTTTGAGTCGCGTGTCCAAACAGTCATGGCCGAAGTTGGGTTGCCCGATGCGACTCTGGGTTCGCTGATGACGACGTTGTCTGGTGGTCAAGCGGCACGGGTGGGGTTGGCCGCATTGTTGTTGTCGCGTTTTGACATCTTGATGCTTGATGAACCGACGAACGATCTTGATTTCGTAGGTCTTGAACAACTCGAAAAATTCACGCTTGATTTCAAGGGCGCGTTAGTGGTTGTCAGTCATGACCGGGCATTTCTAGATCGTGTGGTTACGCACGTTGCCGAAGTAGATGACTACACACATGCGATCAAAGTATTTGCTGGTGGCTGGACCTCGTATTTGCATGAACGCGAGATTGCGCGCCAACATGCGGAAGAGGCCTATGCCGAATACGAAGGTCAGCGAAGTGGTCTTGGTGCGCGTGCGCAACGTGAACGCAACTGGGGCCAAGTGGCAGTGAAGTCGTCGAGTGATGGCGACAAGATGGGTGCAAAGTTTCGCGCCAATAACACTGAACAACTTGCCTCGCGAGCGCGCCGTACCGAGCGTGCAATTGAACGTTTAGAAGTTGTTGAGAAACCGCGTGAGCCGTGGCAGTTGCAATTCACGATTGCCACTGCCGAGCGCGCCGGAGCAGTTGTGGCACGACTCGATAGCGCGGTAGTGAAACAAGGTGACTTCACGCTTGGTCCAGTAACGCTTGAAATTGGTTGGGGCGAACGCATCGGAATTGTTGGAGCCAACGGCGCGGGCAAGAGCACATTGTTGCGAGCGCTACTTGGTCGCGTTGAACTGGCGTCGGGAGCGGCATGGATTGGGCCGAGTGTGGTGATTGGCGAGATCGATCAAGCCCGTGCGCAATTTGCTGGTGAACGCTCGTTACTTGATGCATTCATTGATGCATCTGGCATGACACTTGCTGAAGCGCGCACGTTGATGGCCAAGTTTGGACTTGGGGCCGAACACGTGAATCGTACTTCAGATTCATTGTCGCCTGGCGAGCGCACTCGAGCCGGACTGGCGTTGTTGCAAGCACGCGGTGTGAACCTGCTGGTGCTTGACGAACCGACGAACCATCTAGATCTTCCCGCCATTGAGCAACTCGAACTGGCGATTACTTCATTTCCGGGAACCGTGCTTTTGGTAACTCACGATCGCCGACTGCTTGAAACCATTCCGTTCACGCGCACCTTGCGCGTGAACGGAACAGTCACCGAAATTTAGTACTTGATATTGAAGAGGCTCTCGGTGATTGCCGGGCCGTACTTGGCACCTTCAGTAGCCATCAACGCGAACATGAACAATGCGCCACCGGCCATTGAAACGTTCTTCAAGAAACCGATCATGTCAGCCTGCTTGGCCTGAGCATCTTCGAGTGTCCAGAAGTTGTGCATCTTCACTGCCATGAGCAACAAGATTGCTGCAAGCACGATGGCTCCGAGGTCGGCGTACACGCCAAGAATGAGCGACAAGCCACCAAGGCCCATCACGACTCCTGAACCGATGACTGCCAACTTGGGTGAGGGGACACCCTTGAACTGGGCGTAACCGACCATGTGGTCAGCTTTGGTGATGTGGTTGATGCCAGACATCACGAACATGAGCGCAAATACGATGCGGGCAATGAGAAATACTGTGGACATTTTGTTCTCCTTCATTGTGCCGAGGGGGTTCGGCTGACTAGAGCGCCGACAGACCTTATGAAGCCTTGGAGGGAATGTGGGGTATTTGCGTACTTCTGTGCTCGTTGGCTCGTTACCGTGTGGGTCATGAAAAGAATAATCGCTGTAACTTGCGGATTCTCATTGTTGGTGGCATGTAGCAGCTCAAATGATTCTCAGTCAGATTCAACAGACTCATCGGCGATGACAACTGATGTTGTGTCCGAAGCTCCCACGACAACACTGGCTCCAGTAAGCGAACTTGAATACCTCACTGCAGCGGTCGACCCGTTGTGGTCAACGACTGCAAACGACGACTTCGCTGGCATGGTACTGGCTCAAACTGTGGGTGGAGACACAATTGATGTAGCGACCCGTATGTTTGGTCAGCCATTTGATGTTCCGCTTCCCGAAGACGTGCTGTTTTTTTCTGGCGCTCAGTGGATTACGAAATCTGATGACGGAACATGGAATTCGTGGAGTCAAATTGATTACGCAACTTTGGTTGGTGTCGAGGAACTTGAAGATGCGGTGAATTCAGATTTTAAAGATGCGAATTATGTGCCTGGAGTCAGAGTCGAATCAATCGTTGGTGATGGTGTAAAAATCGTGTCTCTTAATTTCCCCGCGACCGAAGATGCATCGGCGCAAGGTTGGGAAACAATGACAATTTCAATTGGTCCCGAACTTGATGGGCTTGACCCAACTGGACGTAACGCGGTCACGGTCCGCTGGGAACAAAACGTTGAAACACTCAATGAAATCCCGGTGACTCCGTTCTTGCGTGGCTGGATCAGCGAACTTCCCATTCCGGAAGATGTTGATGTCGCCGAATTTCATGCAACGATGTACAACTTGTCAACATCGACTTTGGATATTGAAGCAAACTTCACGACGTCTACTGATCGCTTTGATGAACTTGCAGATTTCTTTGCCGAAGAACGCATCAGCGGTGCATTGGTTCTCGAGGGATATACATTGCCGTCCGATATGTCAATCATCAACGAACTTGATTTCGGATTCTTCCCGATGTTGGCCAACAATGATCTGACTGTTGAGATCACTCGCGATCTTGATGACTCATCTGCCCCGATGAATATCCGCCTCGGAGTCAGCATGCAAGGAATGATTGATAGCGACTTCTAACCCTGTGATTCTGGTGCAGAATAATTGCGAAATACGCAACGATTCTGCACCAGAATCACGAGTGAACTACTGGTTGGCGGCGATGTAAGCCGTCAACAACGCGTTGGCCTGAGTTGCGGCGTCAGTAAGTGCTGCTGCAACATCTCCACCTTGAAGCACTGTCGCAATGGCGCGAGCACTCAGCGTACGAATCTCACGTTGCGGTCCAAGGATTGCGCCAAGACTTGCCGGTGTATCAGCAACCTGCAACAACTGATCATAGGCAACTTTGAAACGCGGATCGCTGGTGTACTTTTCGGCAATTGCGCCGACTTCAAGTGCACTTGAACGCACCGGTACATAGCCAGTTGCTGCGGCCCAGGTCGACTGACTTTCGGCAGTGATGAGGAATGAAATGAAATCCCATGCTGCTGCAGTCTTTGCCGGATCATCATGATTGACAATCCACAATGAAGCACCACCAACGATTGCTCCTGGTGCATCAGCATCGCCGGGGGCGGGCATCGGGCCAACACCAATGTCGTCGGTCGTGATTCCGGGAATCAATCCTCCTTGAACCGTTGTCAACACGGTGCCGAGTGCAGCCGAAGTTGCAATCGTCATTGCCGCTGCCTTGTCGGGATCGGCCAACTTGAGCAATGCATCTTGACCGCTGGCGTTGTCACCAACGTTGTAGGCGAGACCGTCATTCACAAGGGTCTGAAGCTCGGTGAGTAAATCAATACCAACTTGGCTATCAAAGTTGACCTTGGTCGAAGGCGCGGCGCGTCCGTTGTCGTTATCTGAGAACAACTCACCGAGTTTGGCGAACCACTGCTCTAAAAACCAGCCACCACCACTGTCGGCGCCGGTGTCAAGTGACAATCCATATCCTGCGGCTCCACTGTCAACAATGGCTTGCGACATCGTGCGCAACTCGGCCATGTTGGTCGGTGGCTTGTTGGGGTCGAGACCAGCGGCTTCAAAAACCTTTTTGTTGTAGTACAACACTGGATCTGAAACGTTGAATGGCATTGACCACTGCACACCTTCAGTGAAGTACTGATTCAAAGCCTTCGGCAAGAAATCAGAAGTGTCGTAAGCGGCCGACTCGATACACGCGCCGACCGGAACATTCGAATCAGTGTCGCCCATGACCTGTACGGCATATTCGGGCGCCTGCACCATTTCGGGGCGACTGTCTTGGCTGCTCTGCAAGTACTTGTCGAGAGTCTGTTCGTAGCCACCTTGGTTTTCGAGTGACACTTTGACCTTGGTCTGCGACGCGTTGTACTCATTAGTCAATGCAGTGAGCGAATCTTCAAGGTCGCCATTCATTCCATGCCAGAACGTGATGTCGACGGTCTCGGTGATTGCATCAAGTGCTGTTGTGTCGCACGGGGGCAAAGATGCCAATGGTGTTGCGACAGTGGTGGGTGCCGCTGTTGGCGCACTGCTATCGCCAGTTGCAGGGGCTTCGGTGCTACCGGAGTCGATGATGGAACTACTTTCACCACCTCCACACGCGGCAAACAACAATGCACTTGCGGTCATACCAGCAAGTAATAGACGGGATTTATTGGGGGTTTTCATTTCATCCTTTCACTGCGCCGGCGGTGAGCCCACGCACTAATTGTTTTTGGAATACGACTAAGACAATCAAAATCGGAACTGCAGCAATGATCGTTCCCGCCATAATCAAGTTTGGCTTATCAAGGTCGGACGATGCCAAGAGTCTTAAGCCTGTTTGTAAGGTGTTCATGTCATCTTCTGTAGTGATGAGTGACGGCCACAGGTACTGATTCCAGCTTGACAAGAATGAGAACAGTCCGAGGGCTCCCAAAGTTGGTCGCACCAACGGGATAGCGACTTCTTTCATGAAGCCCCAATGACCAAGGCCATCCATTTGTGCTGCCTCACGAAGATCGGGGGGAATCTGCATGAAAACTTGGCGGAGCAAGAAGGTTCCAAATGCTGTCGCAACGAATGGAATGGTTAAACCTTGGAACGAGTTCAGCCAACCGAGTGAATCAATGGTGCGACGGTTGACAACGAGAGTGACTTCAAGCGGTACCAACATGGTTGATAAGAAGATGCCAAAAACTAAACGCTTCATCGGAAACTTCAGAAATGAAAACGCATACGCAGAAGCGATTGATGTCACCAGCTGAACCGACGTGATGATCAGAGCGACAATCGTCGTATTCATCAAGTAACGACCGAGCCGACCCTGACTCCAGGCATCCTTGAGAACATCGAGAGTAAATGCATCTGGCACAAGCGGATTATCAAGAACCTTGTTGCCTGGTTTCAAAGCGGCGATGATGGTTGTATAGACAGGGAACAAAATGAACAATGCAACGATGGTCAACATTGAATAGCGGGCAACAGATCTCCAGCCTTTGGGTGCGGTATCAAGAGCCATAGTGCACCCGCTTTCCGAAACCACGGAACTGCAAAGCCGAAAGTGCGAGCAAAATCACAAACAACAACACTGCGACCGCAGCCTGTAAACCATCGTTGTTCTTGATGATTGAACTACTTCCGTAAATGAGATAGGTCACAGTCGTCGTCGAGTCTTGGGGGATTGGTCCACCATTGGTGAGTAAGTCCATTTCGCCGTAAGCCTGAAATGCTCGCGAGGTTAAAACAACTGTGGTGAACAAGAGCGTTGGCGAGATGAGTGGCAACGTGATGTTGGTGAAGCGCATCCAACCACCAGCGCCGTCGACGTAAGCGCTCTCGTGCATTTCTTTCGGAACGCTCTGCAAGCCGGCCGTCACCAAAATAAATGTGAATCCGAGGTTGGCCCAGATTGATGAGATGCCAACCGACCACAATGCTGTGCCTGAATCTTTCAGTAGTCCGGGCTCTTTAATGACGGGGAAGATGTCGCGCAACCAGCCCAAGTTGGCAAGTACGCCAACCGATGGTTGCAACAAGAACAACCACATCAACGATGCAACGGCGACTGATGTGGCAATAGTGCTGCTGAAGATCGTGCGGAAGAAACGCATGCCACGTAGTTGTTTGTCAGCAAGCACTGCAAGGCCAACACCAAGTGCCAGGCCAATCGGCACCGTAATCAGGGCGAACTTGACCGTGACCCACAGCGCGTGCTGAAACTGATCGCTCTTTATGACAGTGGTGTATTGGCCCCAGCCAACCGATTTGCAATTCTTTCCCTGCACATCGCACGTTTGTTGTCCGAGCCACACTGCTTTGCCGAGCGGATACAAAACAAAGGTGAGCAGCACAAGAAGCGATGGCCCGAGCATGGCAAACGCCAAGGGGATATCGCGCAAGCGACGTGTCTTAACAGCCATCAAGAAATCCTGAGACCAGTCTCAACATTGAAACGATGGCGATGGTTTTCATCTGCAGTCAAAAACACTGATGACCCGTTGCTCGGAACTTCGGTGCCTGCTTGCAATCGAACAATCGCGCGATGCTCGGCATCGATGGTGCATACAACTTGAATCTCGTGACCCAAATGTTCGACGAGCGCAACCGTTGCCGCAACGCCCGATGATGTGATGTGAGTGTGCTCGGGGCGAGCACCCACAACATGATCGGCCGCTTCAACACTTCCGGCCGGGAAAATATTCATAGGCGGCGTGCCGATGAATTGTGCAACGAATACCGATGCTGGTTTGTCGTAAACCTCTTTAGGTGAACCGACTTGTTCAATGACTCCGTCACGCATGACTGCAATACGGTTGCCCATCGTCATTGCTTCAACTTGGTCGTGAGTGACGTAGACGAATGTTGCGTTGAGTCGATGATGCAAAGCAACGAGTTCGGCACGCGTCTCGGCGCGCAACTTGGCATCAAGGTTTGACAAGGGCTCGTCCATGCAGAACACCGCTGGTTGACGAACGATGGCGCGAGCCAGTGCAACGCGTTGACGTTGGCCACCCGACAAGGCGCCAGGGCGACGTTCAAGATAAGGCGTGAGTCCTAAAACTTCGGCGGCTTGTTTGGCAGCCTCGGCGCGTTCGGCCTTGTTGACCCCGCGCACCTTGAGCGGAAACTCAATATTCGCTTGCACCGATTTGTGTGGGTACAACGCGTAACTCTGGAAGACCATCGAGACATCACGGTCTTTGGGTTCAACATCGTTGACCATGTTGTCGCCGATCCACACTTCACCAGCAGTTGGGTCTTCGAGCCCAGCAATCGTTCGCAACAAAGTTGATTTGCCGCAACCCGAAGGGCCGAGAAGGATCATGAAGTCGCGGTCGGCAATGTCTAATGAAACATTGTCGACGGCTTTGACGTCTCCGAAGTGCTTGGATACGCCGACGAGTCGGATGGATGCCACAAGTGCATCGTATTGCATGCAGTTCAGTTAGCGAACTTTGATGACGAGAGTGCCAATAAATACTTTCTATTTGTCACTTATTAGTCACTAGAAGTTTCTTTAGGCCTCGCAAGACGTGAGATCTGGCCCTAAGACGATGGTGCCAGAGAAGTGTTCTTTTGCGAGTCCAATCCATTCATCTTCTTGGCCCGGTTGAACCGCTGGTACACAATGCGTCAACATCAAGGTCTTGACATTGTTGCGAGCAGCCGTTTGGCCAGCCTGAGCAACGGTGCTGTGGTAATCAAGAATGTCCAAGAACCGCTGACTGTTGGGCAAAATGGTGGCGAGTTGCTTGACCATGTCGTCACGAATCACGGTCTGCACATAGATGTCGGCGTTCAAGCACAAATCATCAAGTCCTGCACACGGAATGGTGTCTCCTGCTAACGCAGCGACTTTGCCGTCATGCTCAATGCGGAAACCGATGCTGGGGTCGACAGGACGGTGATCGGTTGCGTGAGTCGATATCGAGACTTCGCCAATAGTGAAAGTTTCGCCGGCTCCGACTTCAACGACGTCAACGGTGAGCGGACCATTGGCGCGCAGGTCGTCGTGGTGGGCGTGGCGGTACCCCTGATCGAGCGTGAGCATGGTGAGCATGGCGTCAACCACTTGACGGGTTCCGACAGGGCCAACAACTTTCAACGGAATGTTGACCGGCATCATGACCCAACGCGTCGTGACCAAGTCGTTGAGATCAGTGATGTGATCGCTGTGAAGGTGAGTGATCAAAATGGTGCTGACCATTCCGGGCAAAACACCTGCGCCGAGCAAACGCATGATCGCGGCACGACCGCAGTCGATCATGATGTTTTGCTGGCCCGCTTGCACCAAGGTGCACGGACCCGCGCGATTGGGGTCGGGGATAGGACTGCCGGTACCGAGAAGAGTGACTTTCATAGCCTCAGTATGTCACACAAGTGACACCCAAGGTGACACTAAATCAGGTCCAAGTTGCAACCCGAGGATCGCTTGGCTGGACGAGGTGTAAGTGCTCTGGATCGGCAGACCATTCCGGGCGGGGCAAATTGCCCGAGGTCCATTGTTTGGACAATGAACGAACAATGCGTAGAAGTTGTCGGCGTTGAGATTTTGTTTCCGGAACTTTCAGCACACCAATTCCGTGATCTGCATCAATCGTCATCCAAGAGAAGTCTGATGTCAGTGCTTGTGTCAGGAGGGACCAAGCAGTCCATGTTGACCCACACCATGCATACGGAAATACTTCAGGTGCTGAAACGGCGCGAAGGTCGGGATTTCGCGGATGGCAATCATGCACGATCAATGTGGCCCCTGAGTGCAAATGTTTGAGGGCTATTTCAATAATTTGAAACGAATCTTCTATCTCATGCCAAGGGTCAACAAATGCAATGTTGAACTTCGTATTCACTGAATTTATTTGGACAGTAAGTTCATCCAGCACGGGGAATTTCGAGAATTGATCGTTGTGCTTCTTCTGAAATTCTGATGCGTAGACATATCGAGAGTGATGGACGAATGCACGAACTGGTAGTGCTTGTGAAAGTGGCACACCTGTAGAGACCGAAACAATCTCTAGTAGTGAACACGCTTTACTATTTGAAAAATTGCCGACAAAGTATCGGCAGTGAAAATTTCGTAAGACATTAAGCCGAGGCGTTTTCGAGGGCCTGCAGCAACGTGTTCCAGGACAAGATCGCGCACTTGATACGCACCGGGAACTTCACGACACCTTGCAATGCTTCGAGATCGCCCATCTTGACTTCAACAGCGGGCGCGTCGTCAGAATCTTCTTCAATAGACATCATGACTTTGAAGCGGTGCACCAAAGCTTGAATTTCGGCGAGTGACTTGCCCTTCACTGCCTGGCTCATCATTGAGGCCGAGCTTTGCGAAATGCTGCAGCCCTGACCCGAAACCTTGACGTCAAC
>JBIKOO010000029.1:0-21281 GCA_044358015.1 Ilumatobacteraceae bacterium | reverse complement strand
GTAACGACTAGACATATATCCGTGACTTCGGCTCCCCAGTTAATTCTTGCCCCCGCAAAACTCACTCTCAGTTTGCGCGTCACCGGAGTTCGCAACGATGGCTACCACCTCATTGACGCCGTCATGACCACGCTAGATCTACACGATGAGTTGCACATCTCTGATGATCACAGCGGCCTTGAATTCCGTGGCCCATTTTCGGCAGGAATAACCGCCGACTCCGACAACCTGGTGTCCCGCGCTCTTGCTTTCGTTGATCGCGTCGCGCATGTTGTTGTTACCAAAAACATTCCGCACGGTGGCGGACTTGGCGGAGGCTCAGCTAATGCTGCAGCAATTTTCCGATGGGCACAGCGCACATCAGCAACGGACGTTGTTGCGAGTGCCGCTATCGGAGCCGATGTTCCGTTTTGTATTGTCGGCGGTCAAGCGCGCGTGTCAGGCATCGGCGAAATTGTCGAACCGATGACAGCAGAGCATCGCAACATCGCGCTGATTATTCCGCCACTTCATGTCAGCACTCCAGCCGTCTACAAAGCATGGGATGCACTAGGACATCCTCAAGCCGACGGACCGAACGATCTTGAACCAGCCGCCCTGGTTGTTGAACCAAAACTGGTGACGTGGCGCGACCGCATTATCGAAGCAACGGGTCAGGTACCGACCCTTGCGGGCAGTGGTGCCACTTGGTTCATCGCCGACGGTGCGGCCAATGTGGCTGAACGATTACGCGAAGCACTGCCCGAAGCTCAGGTCGTTCAAACCAGAACCGGGCAGTGATTCACATAAATCGGGATGTGTGAAATTACTTGCGTTGACGCTGATGGCGAGTACGGCGAAGCATCTTCTTGTGCTTCTTCTTACGCATGCGCTTACGTCGCTTTTTAATTAACGAACCCATAGGACCTCTCCAATGACAGACCTCACACGCTAGCGAGTTCGGGACCTCTATCCAAACGGCAAGTCCAAAGTCGGCTGAATTCGACCGATTGCAGATAACTTTGTTGACGGTTGGTAGCTCACAAGGCCGCTGATCGTTCCGGGGTCGTTCAATGGTAGGACGGCGGATTTTGATTCCGCGAATAGGGGTTCGAGCCCTCTCCCCGGAGCCACTGTGGTCTGAAGTACTGAGCAAAGCGTGTGATATGACGGTGAGATGTCGTTATACGCCATCGTTCTCGCAGCTGGAGAAGGCACTCGCATGCGTTCGCAGCGACCCAAACCCTTGCATCTCATTTGTGGTCGACCCATGGTCATGCATGTCATTCATTCGCTATCAGGCGTTCAGCCGACACAAACCGTCATCGTTGTTGGTCATGGTGCCGATCAGGTGACGGCTCGTGTCACCACTGATTCACCCAGTTGGGCCAATGTCTCATTTGCGTCGCAGGTAGTCCAACGTGGCACCGGAGATGCGGTGAGAGTTGGACTCACCGCACTTGACCAATCCGTTGCCACAACCGCAGCCAGCGATCGACTGGCAGAGCACGATGACATGTCCACAATTCTCGTTTTGCCCGGCGATACCCCGTTATTGCGACGCGAAACAATTGACAACTTGGTGGCACAACACGAGGCAAGTGGTCACGCAGCGACTGTGCTGGTTGCGCAACTCGACGACCCCACCGGATACGGCCGAGTCGTTCGCTCCAAAGACGGCAAGGTGCTTCGAATCGTTGAACAACGTGATGCCTCAGACGATGAACGCCAAATCAAAGAAATCAACACTTCGATTTATGCCTTTCGACGCGACCTGCTTGGACCAGCGTTACGACGCGTCACCCCAAACAATGCGCAATCTGAGTATTACTTGACCGATGTGGTGGCGGTGCTCGCCGATATGGGCCACCAAGTCGGCGCGGTTGTAGCCGATGCTCCCGAAACCCAAGGAGTCAATGATCGTTGGCAATTAGCTCTTGCTGAACGCGAACTTCGTGCGCGCACAAATCGTTTTTGGCTCCTCAACGGAGTCACCATGTTCGACCCTCGACAAACATTTATTGATGTTGACGTTCACATTGAACGCGACGTGACTCTGTATCCAGGAACCATGTTGCAAGGCGATACGCGCATCGGAGCCGCAAGTCAGATCGGGCCCAACACCCGACTGGTCAATTGCGTCGTAGGTGCGAACTCGTTCGTCGAGAGCACCAGTGCAACGGATTCACTCATCGGCGATAACGCCAAGGTTGGTCCATTTGCACATTTATCATCCGGCTCACGAGTCACTGATGGTCAGACGACTGGTGCGTTCTATGATTCAGACACCGCCGATTCAAAAACGTTTTGAATATCAGTCAGTAATGGAGGCCTCCGTTGAGCCAGATTGACAAAGTCACAACCAAGCGCATGTCCTTGTACTCGGGACGCACGCATCCGGCTCTTGCCAAAGAAGTGGCTGGTTACTTGGGAATCGAACTCGGCGAGCACAATTTGGTTGAATTTGCCAACGGTGAAGTTCGCCCCCGATTCAGCGAAAGCGTCCGCGGCTCGGACGTTTTCATCATGCAAAGCCATTTCGGTTGCGACGGCCGTTCCATCAACGACTCGATCATGGAACAACTCATCATGATTGACGCCGCTCAACGCGCCTCGGCCAAGCGCATCACTGCGGTGTGCCCGTTTTACGGATACGCCCGCCAAGATCGCAAAGCCGAAGGTCGCGAACCCATTACCGCTCGTCTCATCGCCGACTTGTTTAAAGCCGCTGGCGCCAAGCGCATGGTGTCCATCGACCTTCACAGCGGTCAGATCCAGGGCTTCTTTGATGGCCCCGTTGACCACCTCACGGCGATGCCCGTCATTGAGCAATACATTCGCGATAACGCCAAGAATCCCGTCATCGTCTCGCCTGATGCTGGTCGAATCAAAGTTGCTGAGCGTATGCAGCAACACCTCGGAGCCGATCTCGGAGCCGACTTGGCCTTCGTCTACAAGCGTCGCCCCAAGGGCAGCACCAATGTCGCCCAAGCCCTTGACGTCATCGGCGAGGTCGAGGGTCGCCTGTGCATTTTGACCGACGACATGATTGACACCGGCGGAACCATCGTTTCAGCCGCCCATTTGTTGCTCGATAAGGGCGCCACCGAAGTCTGGGCCATGGCAACCCACGGCGTTTTGTCGGGACCGGCCATTGAGCGCCTCACCAACTCGCGAATTGACCGCGTCGTCCTCACCAACACCTTGCCGCTCGCACCTGAGGCCCAGATCGACAAGATCAAGGTTTTGTCGGTCGGCAAAATCATCGCCGATGCCCTCGCAGCGGTCTTTGACGACACCAGCGTCAGCGAAATCTTCGGCGGCGAGAACCAGGCCTAATTCGCCTTCTCGCCCTTGTCAGGGTGGGAACCCGCTCAATGCGCCTCTAGTATTGGCAACTGTTTGTGAACATCCGGGCCATCGGGTCCGGCATGAAAGGTCTCGTCATGTCCACCACCCTCGTAGCAACATCTGGCCGTAACACCGGAAGCGCGGCTGCTCGTCGCCTCCGCCGTGAAGAGAAGATTCCTGCCGTGATTTACGGTCAGGGCATGGAGCCAATCTCGGTCATCATCGAGCGCCGCGACCTACGCAACGCGTTGTCAGGCGCCGCTGGTTCAAACACCATCCTTGAGATCAGTGTTGATGGCAACATCTACCCCGCCGTGGTGAAAGAAATGCAGCGTCACCCAGTTCGTCGCACCGTGGCTCACGTCGACTTCTTGCGCATCAACATGAGCGAAGAACTCACCATCTCAGTTCCCGTGGTCTTGGCTGGCGAAGCTAAGGCTGTTTTGGCCGACGGCGGACTCGTCGACGCATCGTCAGACACCATTGACATCGTCACCACTCCGGCCAACATGCCGAGCGAGATCACCATCGACATCACCAACATGCAGCCTGGCGACGTTATTCGCTTGGGCGAAATCAAGTTGCCTGCCGGAACCCGTGCACTTGGTGACCCCGAATTGGCAATCGTTACCGCCATTGCTGGTTCAAAGGCTGAAGCCGCCCCCGCCGCTGCCGAAGGCGCTGCCCCGGCTGCTGGTGACGACAAGTCCAAGTCCTGAGATAGTCCGTGGGCCTCTTTGGCCGCTCCGGAAAAGAATCCGCTCGCTCGGGTGCAAGCATGTCTACTTTCGATGCTCTCGTTATAGGTCTCGGAAATCCTGGCAAGCAATATGCGCGTTCGCGCCACAACGTTGGTGAAGAAGTCGTCGTTGAACTGGCGCGTCGGAACAATGAAACATTGCGCGCTAGTCGTGATTCAGCCCTTGTTGCCGAGGTTCGCCTGGCTGGCGGTAAGCGAGCAGTTCTCGCATTTCCGACGACGTTTATGAACGAATCGGGACAGGCCGCGAGCAAGTTGATGCGTCGTTACGGCTTTAAATCGGTTGATGCTCTCATCGTTGTCCAAGACGAACTCGATCTTGAACCCGGAACTGTGCGCATCAAAAAAGGCGGCGGACTCGGTGGCCACAATGGTCTTCGCAGCATCACGTCACATGTCGGAACCCAAGAGTTCATTCGAGTTCGCCTCGGAGTCGGCAAACCCAGCAACAAAGAGCAAGGCGCCAATCACGTGCTCTCAAAAGTTCCGGCCGCCGAACGGCAAACGCTTGATGTTGCTGTCAATGTTGCCGCCGATGCGGTCTTGAAAATCATCGCCGACGGCGTAGATGCTGCAATGAATATGTACAACTCGTTGTGAGCAACTGCGCATGATCACTTCTCAGACCGGAGCACTTCAGTCTCTCGCAACTCTCTTACGTGATGACAAAGCATTGATGTCACTCATCGGTTCGCCCGATGGCACCGTGGCAGTCCCCGAAACAGCACGCAGCATTGCAATTGCCGCTCTCGCTCAATTGTCAGGTCGTCGCCCCGTCGTCGTGGCTTGCCCAACGAGCACCATGGCGACACAACTTGCCGACGACATCAAAGCCTTCATGCCTCCAGGTGAAGTGATGTTGTTCCCGGCATGGGAAACATTGCCGTTTGAACGAGTGAGTCCCAGCGTTGAAACTATGGGTCGACGTCTTGAAGTGTTGTGGCGACTGCAATCTGAAGATCGCACACCACAAATCATCGTGGCCAGTATGCGCGCGCTACTGCAACAACTCGGTCCCGATACTGCAACGAATCAACCAGTCATTATTCGCAAAGGAATGTCCCTTGACCCTGATGAACTATTGCGCACCTTGGTCAATGGTGGATATCGCCGCGAAGAATTAGTTGAACATCGCGGCGAAGTCGCTCGACGTGGCGCAATCATTGACGTCTTTCCCTCGACAGCCGATGCACCAATTCGAATTGATTTGTGGGGCGACGAAGTTGATCGTCTCACCAATTTCTCCGTTCACGACCAACGCAGTGATAACGATCTTGAAGAAGTTGCAATATTCCCTGCCCGCGAATTGATTTTGAATGACGCTGTTCGTGAGCGAGCAGCCGCCATGGTCGGCGCCGAGCCATGGGGCCGCGAACACTGGGAGCGTTTAAGTGAAGGTGCGCTGTTTGATGGAATGGAAAGCTGGCTTCCCTGGCTGACCGAATCACCCACATTATTGAGCGATATTCTTCCGCGCGGTTCGAAAATGCTGTTGATTGAGCCACGACGGATGCGCGATCGTGCCGCAGATCTTCTTGCCGAAGAAGCCGATCTTGCCAAGGCACTTGCCTCATCGTGGGCACGAGATGCCGAACGCGATTTCCCGCGCCTGTATTCACCACCAGATCGTTTACTCAGCGAAACGCGGGGCTCATGGAATCTCATTCCTGTTGCTGATGGTCCCGACATGCCACTCATGGAGGCAAGTGGTTGGGGCGCAATGGGTGGCAGTGGTGATGGCATCGCTGAACGGATGCGCACGTTGTTGACACAGGGTTATCGCATTGTGGTTGCGGCCGATGGCGAGGGTTCGGCACAACGACTCAGCGAGATATTCAGCAACGCCGGATTACAACTTGATATTTACCATGAACTCGCTGACGGAAAAGCGCCGAATCTCACCAGCAAAGGCGGGGCCATCGTGGTGACGTCGTTGCACCGCGGTTTCAGCATTCCGTCTGCCAAGGTTGCTGTCATTACCGAATCTGACATCACGGGTCGTCGCCGGTCGCATCGTCAACCTCGACCGAAAAAACGTGAAGGCGGAACAGTCTTCGAAGATCTCAAAGCAGGCAACTACGTCGTTCATTACATTCATGGTGTCGCCAAGTACGAGGGCATGGTCAAACGTACGGTCGGCGGAATTGAACGCGATTACTTGTTGCTTGCATACAAGGATGGCGACAAGTTGTATGTGCCATCTGATCAAATCGACACAGTGCGTCATTACGTCGGTGGCGAAACACCGGTGCTTCATCGTTTAGGTGGAAGCGATTTTGCGAAATCAAAATCAAAGGTTCGCAGTGCAGTCCGCGAAATCGCCCAAGAATTAGTGGTGTTGTATCAAAAGCGGGTGAGTGCTCAAGGACACGCATTCAGCATTGACACACCATGGCAATTTGAAATGGAAGATTCATTTCCTTACGTTGAAACTCCCGATCAGAAAAAGGCCATTGACGACACCAAGTCCGATATGGAACGACCGTTCCCCATGGATCGCCTGGTTTGTGGCGATGTGGGCTTTGGTAAAACTGAAATTGCTGTTCGTGCCGCGTTCAAAGCCATCCAAGATGGCATGCAAGTTGCGGTTCTGGTGCCAACAACTCTGCTCGCTTCACAACATGGCAACACTTTCTCTGATCGGTTCGCCGGCTATCCCATTCGCGTTGAAGTCTTGTCGCGCTTTCTCACCAACGCCGAAGCCACCAAAGTTATCAAGGGTCTTGAATCCGGCGATATTGATTGCGTTATCGGCACGCACCGACTGTTGTCAAACAACGTCAAGTTCAAAAATCTCGGACTATTGATTGTCGACGAAGAACAACGCTTCGGAGTGCAACACAAAGAGGCAATGAAACATCTCAAAGCCGATGTTGATGTTCTCACGTTGACCGCAACGCCAATACCTCGAACGTTAGAGATGAGCCTTGTTGGCATCCGCGATTTAAGTTTGTTGCAGACTCCCCCAGCTGACCGCCAGCCGATTCTCACATTCGTTGGCGAATACGACGAACGAGTCGCAGTCGAATCAATTCGTCGCGAGCTTTTGCGCGAGGGTCAAGTTTTCTGGGTTCATAACCGTGTGCAATCAATTGAAGAATGCGCTGAACGACTTCGTGAGTTAGTACCAGAGGCACGCATTGCCATTGCTCATGGCCAAATGGACGAAGGAACTCTTGAACAAGTCGTCGTTGACTTTTGGGAAGGCAATTTTGATGTGCTCGTGTGCACGACCATCATCGAAAGCGGAATCGATATGCCAACGGTCAATACCTTGGTAGTTGAACGTGCCGACTTGTTAGGCCTTGGACAGATGCATCAACTTCGCGGTCGCGTCGGCCGTAGTGGCCAACGTGCCTACGCCTATTTATTCCACCCTAAAGACAAAGTCCTAACCGAAGATGCGTACGAGAGACTGCGCACCATTGGTGAATCAACCGAACTCGGAAGTGGTTTCAAAATTGCGATGCGCGACCTTGAAATTCGTGGAGCAGGCAACTTGCTTGGCGAATCACAAAGCGGACACATCGCCGCAGTTGGCTACGACCTGTACTGCCAGATGGTCACCGAAGCAGTTGGCGAAATGAAAGGCGAACCTGTTCGCGAACCTTCCGAAATTCGTATCGATGTTCCAACTGACGCGTTCTTGCCGAAGGATTACGTCACCAAGGAAGAACTGCGCCTTGAGGCATATCGACGCCTGGCTTTGGTGACGACCCCCGACGAAGTTGACGATATTCGCAATGAGTGGGTTGACCGTTACGGCCCAGTGCCAACTCCGGCTGACACATTGCTTTCGGTTGGCTTACTGCGCGCCGAATGTCATCGCCTCGGTCTCAATGAACTCAATATCGCGACACACCAAGCTCGCCTCGGACCCATTGATCTGAAAGTGAGCGAAACGGCGCGCTTACGTCGCCTGTCACGCGAGGCTCTTCACAAAGAAGCCGTCCGACAACTCGTCGTCCCCATTCCGCGAAGCCAAGAACCGGCCTCTTTCCTCGTCAATTTCTTGCGCGAACTCTTCCCCGCCCAGTCGGCAGGGTAGTTTTGATGATCGTGCTTACTTCTCGCCGACTCATCACTCTTTCTGTTCTCGCCCTCACGACCATGACCGCCACGACAGCGTGTTCATCGATCACCAACGACGCCGCACGTTTCAACGATGACTCATTATCAAATAGCGAATTTGATGATCTGCTCGTTGGGTACGCCACTGCAGTTCCCGAGGCCTTCTTGTCAAGCGGAAATCTTGATATCGCCGCCGCTCAGGCCATTGTGCAGAACTGGATTTCAACTCAAGCCATCGTGGCGGCGCTCAAGAATGCCGGCGTCGAAATCACTGATGAAGATCGCAGCGCTGCACTTGAAGCGTTGCAAGCCGAACCGGGCTTTGCGGATGCACCTCAAGTTGTTCAAGATTTCTATGTTTTGGCCAGTGCGTCACAAGGTGTCGCCAACCGAGAATTTGTCCTGAGTGCCGATGACCTCAGATCGCTCTATAACGAAAAAGGCGCCCAGTCTGGCGCAGTTTGTCTGCGTGCGATTTTGGTCGAAACCAAAGATGAGATCGACGCGGTGAGCGCCCGACTCGATGCCGGCGAAGATTTTGGTGCAATCGCTCAAGAAGTTTCGCTTGACTCCTCATCTGCCAACGGTGGCGCATTGCAAGATCAGACCACGGGTAGCGGTTGTCTTGAACAAGCAGCATTTGAAAATCAGGTCACTCCCGAGTTCTTGACGGCACTTGCTGGCGCCACAGTTGGCGAAGCAACTGCTGCGTTTGAAATCGCCACAGTTGGCTGGGTCGTGCTTCTTGTTCGTCCCTTTGAAGATGTCGCAGATGATGTCGCCAGCGTGATCGGTGGCAATGGCGCAATTGAAGCTGGCCGCGAGGTTCTCAGCGAATCCAAGATTTGGGTCAGTCCTGAATACGGTCGCTGGGATCCATCAATTCTCGGCCTCGTCCCCGTCGGCTGATGCCTCTTGCCAATCTCCCCCGTATTGAAATCGTCGGGCTGGGTCCCTCAGCCGATGAATACATCACCGATCACACTCGCCAAAGAATCGCGGCTCATCAACACCGCTTCTTAAGAACCGCACAACATCCGAGCGCCCACTTAGTTGTTGATGCAATTACTTTTGACGAGCGCTACGAAACGTCTGGAACTTTCGACGATGTCTACATCGGCATTGCCGAAGATCTCATTGCCTCAGCGATTCAACATGGCGAAATCTTGTATGCAGTGCCAGGGTCACCATTGATTCTTGAGCGAACCGTTCGCCTGCTCATGTCAGATGATCGCATCGAATGCATCGTGAACCCTGCGATGGGCTTTTTAGAAATTGCTTGGGCCCGACTTGGCATTGATCCGATTGAACACAGTGTGCGACTCATTGACGGTCACCAGTTTGCAACAGCTGCTGCAGGATTGACCGGACCACTTCTCGTTGCACACTGTCATGCCAACTGGGTGTTATCAGATATCAAACTTGCCGCCGAAGATGCTGACGACGTAAGCAATGACGACATGCCGGTCGTCATCTTGCATCATCTTGGTTTGTCCGATGAAGTGGTGATGACTGTTCCGTGGAGCGAACTCGATCACAGTATTGAAGCCGATCATTTAACGTCGATCTATATTGCTGAGTTACGCGCACCAGTTGGAAAAGATCTCATCGCGTTTCATGAACTAGCACGCACATTGCGCCGTGAATGCCCGTGGGATCGTGAACAAACTCACCAAACACTCACGACATATCTGCTTGAAGAGACTTATGAAGTGGTTGATGCCATCGCTGCACTCGACATTGACGATGCGCAAACCGACGAACATCTCATCGAAGAACTCGGCGACTTGTTGTATCAAATTGAATTTCACGCTGCGATCGCTGAACAAGAAGGTCGCTTCACTATGGGCGACGTCGCACGGGGCATTCACGAAAAATTGGTGCGCCGCCATCCACACGTCTTCGCTCCTAACGAAAATTCTGCAGTCGGATCTGACGCCCTCGTGAAGTCATGGGATGACATCAAGAAAGCCGAAAAGGCCGCCAAAGGAATTGTGGCCGGGCCATTTGATGGCATTCCTCAAGCGACTGGTTCATTGGCCTATGCCTCGGCAGTTTTGAAGCGGGCCAACAAGGCCGGCGTGCCAATTGAATTGCCCAGCCCTGGTGCTCACGAGCTCAGTGACATCGCTGATCTTGGAATGCATTTGTTAGAAGTCGTGGCCGAATGCCGCCGCCGTGGGGTTGATCCTGAGGTCGCCTTACGAAAAGTCAGCAATATTCAGCGACAAAATGCTGAACGACACACTGATGCCTGAGGGGTTTGGGCACTGGTTTCACTAGTTTGGGTTCATGACCGAGATCATCAGCATTTTTGGACGAGAAGTTCTTGACTCCCGTGGCAACCCCACCGTCGAGGTTGAGGTTGAACTTGATTCAGGAGCACGAGGTCGTGCCATGGTTCCGTCTGGCGCAAGCACTGGCGAACATGAAGCAGTCGAATTGCGCGACGGTGGTCGTCGATATGGCGGCAAAGGAGTCCTGACGGCGGTCGGTTTCGTCAACGGCGAAATTGAAAGTGCACTCGTTGGTTGCGATGCTCTCGAACAACGCATGGTTGACATCGTGCTCAAGGACCTTGACGACACACCCAACAAAGCGCGTCTTGGCGCAAATGCAATGCTCGGAACCAGTCTCGCTGTTGCGAAGGCAGCAGCCAATTCACTCGGACTTCCATTGTGGCGTTACGTCGGTGGACCCAACTCGCATGTTCTTCCCGTCCCCATGATGAACGTCATCAACGGTGGCGCCCATGCCGACAACACCATCGACCTCCAAGAGTTCATGATCATGCCCGTTGGCGCACCAAGTTTCCGTGAAGCACTTCGTTGGGGAACCGAGACGTACCACCAACTCAAAAAGATCTTGCACGGCAAGAGTTTGTCGACTGCAGTTGGCGACGAAGGTGGCTTTGCTCCAAACCTCGCGACCAACGAAGATGCGATCAAGATTTTGGTGGAGGCCATTACCGCTTCAGGCTTTACTCCCGGAACCGACATTGCCATCGCACTTGATCCGGCCATGAGCGAGCTCTACAAAGACGGCCGTTATCACTTAGCCGGCGAAGGAAAAGTTTTGTCAAGCGATGAACTCGTTGCTTACTGGGCACGTCTTGTCAGCACCTACCCCATCGTGTCCATCGAAGACGGAATGGCCGAGGATGACTGGGATGGTTGGAGTGCACTCACCAACGAACTCGGCACCAAAGTTCAACTCGTCGGTGACGATTTGTTCGTCACCAATGCGGCCCGTTTAGCGATGGGCATTGAGCGCAAAGTTGGCAACAGCGTTCTCGTCAAGGTCAACCAAATCGGCACCTTGACCGAAACCCTCGAGACCGTTGAGCTTGCATCGCGTCATCGCTACACGAGTGTGATGAGTCACCGCAGTGGCGAAACCGAAGATGCAACAATCGCCGACCTCGCAGTCGCAACGAATTGCGGACAGATCAAGACGGGCGCCCCTGCTCGTAGTGATCGCGTCGCCAAGTACAACCAGTTGTTGCGCATTGAAGAACAGCTTGGCGAAACTGCGGCATTCCGCGGACGCGCCGCGCTTGCTCCTTTGGCCTGAGACAACTCACCCACAGCCCATCGATTTGGGGATGATCCCACTCGAGGTACCAAAACGGGCAGAATGTAGGGATGGCTCGCGGCAACAAGACTTCTAGCATTCCGCGCTCGCCGGGCCGGTTGCGCAAAGCAACGAAGGCAGCCGCCAAAAAGGGCGTTCGCAAGACTGCCCGATCAAAAATTGCTGCGGTCTCAGATCTCACCCGCCCCACCCCTCGCTCTGAGCGCATCGTTCCTAAATTTCTGGGTCGAGTGGCGTTGCTGCTCGGGTTCTTAGTGGTGGTCTTTTCCTTCGGCAACTCTTTCTTGGTCCTGCCTTTGACCTCGTGGTTCGGGCAACGCACCGAAATCGATAGTCGGCAATCTGAACTTGACACCATCAAGAAGGCCACGGACGAACTTCAGACCGAAGTTGACCGACTCAAAACCCCTGAAGGCGTTCAAGATGCCGCCCGCGAAGAACTCGGCTTTGTGGTCGCGGGCGAAGCACGTCAGCAAATCGTCGGCGAAGCCACCGCCCCGATCGATCTCCCCACGGGCTGGCCGTACGATCTCGTCACCCAGATCATTTCGGTCAAAGTCAACGATGCCGCCGCGAAGGCCGCAGCCGAGGCGGCCAAGAATGCCCCCGACACAACAGCGGCGCCGATTACCACTGAGGCGCCCGCCATGACTGCCGCGCCGATCGTCGCCGAAGTCCCTGTCAGCACCCCATAAACCCTGTTTCGACCGTGACACGGTCGGCTTGCTCGGAGTAAGGTCGCAAGTGCTGAGAGAAGTTCTCAGTTGATGTCCACGGGGGTTTAGACGTGACCGGTAGCAGCATTCTTGGCACACGAGTTCTTCGCAAAGAAGATCCAAAGTTTTTGACAACGGGCGGCAAGTACGTTGACGACTTGTTTGAAGAAGAGCGTCTTGTTGGCGCCGTTCATGTGACGTACGCGCGCTCATCAGCTGCGCATGCTCGCATCCTTTCCATTGACACATCTGAGGCCGAAGCAATGCCTGGTGTCATCGCGGTCTTCACCGCTGAATCACTCGCGCTGCAGCCCGTCCCCGCAGCATTCAACCCGATGGTTGCGCGCACACTTCTCGCTAGCGACAAAGTTCGTTACGTTGGTGAGCCCGTGGTCGCCATCGTTACCGAAACTCGCGAACAAGGCGAAGATGCTGCCGAAGCAATCATCATTGACTATGACTATCTCGAAGCGTTCGTTGATGTTGAAGCCGCGATGGTGAGTTCAACACTCATTTACGAATCAGCCGGAAGCAACGTTGTATTCGACACAACCGTGCTCGGAATTCCTGACAACACTGGCGACGCCTACTTCGAAGGTTGCGAAGTGGTTGTGAAAGGTCGCTTCATGAATCAGCGCGTTGCACCGTGCCCGCTTGAAGTTCGTGGAGCCGCTGCTGTTTGGGGGGCCGACGGACGTTTGACGCAATGGTTGTCAACGCAGCACGCACAAGGTGGCGTTGATCCGATTGCGGCAGCAAACGGAGTTGACAAAGAACTCGTGCATATTTTGACCCCTGATGTGGGTGGCGGATTTGGTGCCAAGATCGGCGCCTACCCCGAAGAATTGTTGCTCGGTGTTATCGCCAAGAAGATTGGTCGCGCCGTGAAGTGGCGCGAAACCCGCACCGAATCAATGATGGCTCTTGGTCATGGCCGCGCCCAGTTGCAGTACGTCACTATCGGTGGAACCAAGGAAGGCAAAGTAACTCACTACCAGTTGCACGCCATTCAAGATTCCGGTGGATTCGCTGACATGGGAACAATCTTGGCCCCATTCATGACTCGTCCGATGTCAAGTGGTGTGTACGCCATTCCCAACATCGAATGCCGTACCACTTCAGTGGTCACCAACACAACACCGATCGTTGCGTATCGCGGTGCCGGTCGCCCCGAAGCCACTGCCGCGATTGAACGCGCCATGGATTTGTTTGCCCTTGAAATTGGCAAAGATGCCGCCGAAGTTCGTCGGATGAACCTCATCCCGAAGTTCCTTGAGCCGCACACCACTGTCGTTGGCCAGACCTACGACGTCGGCGACTACGAGACCGCTCTTGATAAGGCACTTGCTGCCGCTGACTACAAGGCACTGCGGGCCGAACAAGCCAAGCGTCGTGCCAGTGGCGACGCCAAGCAACTCGGAATCGGTGTCAGTGTCTACGTTGAAATCACTGGTGGCGTCGGCAATGGCGAGTCAGCCAAGGTTGAAGTTCTTGAAGATGGACGCGCCGTTGTGTACACCGGAACCTCACCACACGGTCAGGGACATGACACGTCATGGTCAATGCTCGTGCAAGAGCAGACCGGTATTCCGATGGACAAAATTGAATTGGTTTGGGGCGACACCGACCTCGTTCCGATCGGAACCGGAACCATGGGTTCACGTTCATTG
This sequence comes from Ilumatobacteraceae bacterium, assembly GCA_044358015.1. GTDB lineage: Bacteria > Actinomycetota > Acidimicrobiia > Acidimicrobiales > Ilumatobacteraceae > Casp-actino8. The sequence goes on along the minus strand of JBIKOO010000029.1, from coordinate 7,140 downwards.
CAGCAAGGTGGAAACGCCGTGTTCCAAGTCGCGGGAACTCTTGCTGAAAAGGCCAAGTCAGTTGCGGCTCGTTTGCTCGAAGTCAGCGAAGCCGATGTTGTTCTCGACAAGGCTCGCGGCGCATTCCATGTTGTCGGTACTCCTGCCGTCACCAAGACTTGGGCCGATCTCGCAGTTGCCGAAAAGGGGACCGGCGGACTCTTGCACGACGAAGTGATCAATGTTTCAGGAGCAACCTTCCCCTTCGGCGCACACATCGCCGTCGTTGAGGTTGATACCGAAACTGGTCGCGTCAAGCACTTGCGTCAAGTTGCGTGCGACGATGCTGGCAAGGTTCTTAACCCGATGTTGCTCGACGGGCAGATTCATGGTGGAGTTGCCCAGGGTGTCGCTCAAGCGTTGCTCGAGGAAGTGTTGTATGACGCCGATGGCAACCCGACCACCTCAAACTTGGCCGACTACGGATTTATATCGGCGGCCGAATTGCCGAGTGTTGAAGTCATCCACATGGAAACCCCAACTCCGGTCAACGCCATCGGCGCGAAGGGAATTGGCGAATCAGGCACCATTGGTTCGACCCCGGCGATTCAGTCGGCTGTTGTTGACGCCGTATCGCACCTTGGTGTGAAGCACATCGAAATGCCTTGCACCGCCGAGCGGGTGTGGCGAGCAATTCAAGCTGCCCAGTAAACAACCCAACTCTGTTGAGGGAAGGCCCGATGGTCAACGGTGACGTTGATCATCGGGCCTTTTCATATATCGAGTTCAAGAACTTGTAGAGTGCAACCTTGTGACTCAAGCCCCCATCATTGCAACTGGACTCTCGCGCTCGTTCGGAACTGGCGACAATGCCATCAAAGCCGTCGACGGAGTTGACCTCGAAGTTCAGCAAGGCGAAATTTTCGGTTTTCTCGGACCCAACGGGGCAGGCAAAAGCACCACCGTGCGGATGTTGACAACGCTGCTCAAACCCTCCGCTGGTACTGCATTCGTTGCTGGTTACGACGTTGTCAAAGATGCCGACAAAGTACGGCGATCAATCGGTGTCGCTCTTCAAGATGCCGCTATTGACCCACTCATGACTGGTCGTGAACTTCTCACACTGCAAGCCGTGTTGTACGGACTCTCAAAAGTCGCCGGCAAAAACCGTGGCGAAGAATTGTTGGAACGGGTTGGTTTGACCGCTGCCGCCGACCGGCGAGTTGGTACTTATTCGGGCGGAATGCGTCGACGACTCGATCTCGCACTGTCACTCGTTCATGAACCTACTGTGTTGTTCTTAGATGAGCCAACAACAGGCCTTGACCCGATGAGCCGACTCACGTTGTGGGAAGAAGTCAAGCGCCTGAACGCCGGTGGAACCACAGTGCTCTTGACCACGCAATATCTCGAAGAAGCCGATCAACTCGCTGACCGCATTGCAATCATTGATCACGGACACATCGTGCGCCAAGGTGCGCCTCGTGAACTCAAAGCATTGGTGGGTTCACCAACATTGAGCATCAGTGTGGCCACTAGCGAAACTGACGAGGCTCGTTCAATTTTGGCGCGCTTTGGTGATCTGCGCCCGACATCTGAAGGAACTCTCGGTGTTGGACTTGCTCGTGGAGCCGAGGATGTTGCGGCCGTCATTCGTGCACTTGATGAAGCTGGTCTCAAAGTTCGCCACCTCGAACTTGATGAGCCAAGTCTTGACGACGTGTTCGCTGAAGCAACGGGCTATCGCCTTGAAGGTGCCGATGCCGCCAACAAACCAACTGAATCCGAAATCGCTCCAGAGGCGAAGAAACCGCGTCGAGGACGCAAATGAGTGTCTCCATTGCTGATCCGAAAATGATGGCGTCATCGAGTTCGGCTCGCTCACTTCTGCGCCACACATTTGTTCTGACTCGACGAAGTGTTGTCGGTCGTTTACGACAGCCAGCGGTGTTGGCCCCGGCGTTTATCTTCCCATTGTTCTTTGCTGCACTCGGATCAGCAAGCTTTAACAAACTCGCGAGCGACCCCTACTTCACCGCGAATATTGCGACCTCATTCATGAATTACGCAGTTGCTGGCGCAGTTTTGCAAGGAGTTCTCTTCGGATCAACTTCAGCGGCCGGCGACTTGGCAACCGATATTGAGCAAGGATTCTTTGAACGCCTTCTAGCATCACCCATTAGTCGCACCGCCATCGTCTTAGGTCGCCTGGCAGCGAGCATGGTGGTTGCTGTTGTTCAAGTGGTTATCTTCATGGCAATCTTCTTAGTGGCAGGCGCCCGCATTGAAAGTGGTCCCATCGGATTCATTGGCCTGATTGGTGGAGGTGCCCTACTCGCTCTCGCAATGAGCGCAATGATGGCCGGCCTAGCCATCAAGTCGGGAAGCCCCGAAGTTGTTCAGGGCGCTTTCCCATTGGTCTTCGTTTTGATGTTCTTGTCCTCAGCATTCTTCCCCCGCCACTACATGAAGGGCTGGTATCGAACTGTCGCCGACTGGAACCCGCTATCGCACATCGTTGAGGGAATGCAGGGTTTTATGAATCATGAATTGAGCGCGTCGCAATTCGCTAAATCGTGGCTTATTCCCTTCGTCCTTGCAATCATCGGGATCGCCTTTGCGCTTCGTGCACTGAATAATCGATTGGCCGCATCATGAGCAACACCATTACCGAACAAACAGTCAACACTCGAACAATTTCTGATGGCGCGCGACCTTTTGAGGTTGTCGCCATTTTGGTCAAGCGCTCCATGATGCGCGTACGACGCATGCCCTCGGCATTTATTCCTTCACTCGTGATGCCAGTGTTTCAACTAATCGCCTTTAGTGGTGCTTTCGGATTCGCCGTGACAAGTCTTGGTATCAAGAATGCACTCGACTGGTACGTGCCCTTAAATGCAATGCAGGGCGCCAGTTTTGGGGCACTCGGTGTGAGCTTTGGACTCATCAATGACATGCAAACGGGCTTCTTCGACCGCATCCTCATGGCGCCAACCCCCCGTTGGGTCACCGTGGTTTCATCGCTGGCCGCCGCGGTTGTTCGTTGTGTTGTTCCCATTACTTTTGTGGTCATTGTCGGATATATCGGTGGCATGAATACTCCCGGTGGCTTCATGGCCATTGTGTGCGTAGCAATCGCTTCAATCGCAATTGCTGTAGTGGCTGCCGGTTTCGCGCTTGGCCTCACTTTTCGGATGCGCAATCTTGGGGCAGCAACCCTTACTCAGTTTGCAATTTTCTTCACCATCTTTTTGTCAACCTCACAAGTTCCCTTGTCGGCCATGAGTGGATGGCTGCGCGGTGTTGCCCGCATCAATCCGATGACCAACATCTTGCGCTTTGCGCGCCAAGGTTTCTTGGGCGACGTGACGTGGGAGCAGTCATGGGGCGGCATCATCGCGATGGCTGTCCTATTGATTCTGACTTTCATCTATGCCATGACCGGCATCAAGAAGTTTGATCAATAAAAGTTGCTATTTGGCAACGATCTGTGAGCCTTCGGGCAAAGTCTTCAACAATTCATCGGAGACCCAGCACGATGTGAGATGCAAGGTGGATCGAATACGAACGACCCGTTTGGGTTCGTTCACTCCCCGACCACACATTGATAACGCTGCTTTGACACAGGATTCTTCATCGCGTAACACCATCGGCATTCGACTACGCCGCACGCCCGATGGACCAGCCGTAAAACAGTTGAGATATGTCTTTTGCCAATCAATCTGTTCGGCAACACTCACTGGAATGAAATCCGCCAAGCCGATTCCGAGAACGTTGCCAGCCGAAACTTCAGTGATCCCCAACAAGACGATCGTGGCGACCCGCAATTGATCGGTTTCAGCCAACCCGTGAACCCAGAATCGACCAGTGACATTGGGGTCCATCGTGGTTCCAGAAATATCTTTTCCGCCACGTTCAATGATCAATACATCAATGTCGCTGAAAGGCAATAGCGGCACCAGATCACGCGCCATTTTGGTGAGGCGACGTTCTTCACCACCACCTACTTGCGAACTCGTTAATGCACTCACTGAAACAATGTCGCCAGATGCCGATTCAACTGAAGCCACTCCGCCCAACAACCGGCCAGTTGCCCGCAATGCATCAATACCTTCAAGTAAACGTTCGCGCATTTCAAGTGGGCCACATGAATGAATTTGCGCAGCACCTGGTTGCTTACCAAAACCAACAACCGCCATTTTTGTGCAACCGCTTTCGATCGGCCCTTTGAAACAGGTGTGGGGCTTAATGCGATTCACCGGCAAAATTCGATCGGCAGCGGCGGCAAAACGATCAAGATAAATCGGCATCCCACTGGGCGTACGCGCGACTTCGACAGTCTCCATCGTGGCGCGAATTTCAGCACCGACGGTTTCCGGCGTCATGCCGAGCGAGGCCAGCATTTCAAGTTGCCCATCGGCGGTGCCACCACCGTGGCTCCCCATCGCTGGCACCACAAACGGCTCGGCTCCAAGTTCGCGTAGTCCTTCGATTGTGCCGCGCAACAAATCAACGCGCTGAGTTAGCCCGCGACTACCACCACCAACTGCAACACTCATTCCTTTTTCAACATCACCAGCAAGACTTTCAATGACTGCGCGACGCGTCGTCGCAACAACATCGGTGACCAAATCTGGACTGGGTATTGCTAAGCGAAGTTCCGTGAGTTCGGGAATATGCAAATCAGCGTGAAAAGGCAGATCGATGCCTGCGCTTAACTGCTCCCAGCCTTTTTTACCAATACCGACTTCGCCCATGCCTACATCGTGGCAGATCACCTACGCTTGACCTGTGCGCATCGTCAGCTTGCTCCCGTCCACCACCGAAATCGTTTTTGATCTCGGGCTTGGAGATCAACTTCTTGGTGTCACCTTTGAATGCAATTTTCCTCCCGAGGCCCGACAGAATCGCGAAATTGTGGTCGGTGGAATGGACACAAAACATCTCACACCACTCGAGATCGACGAACTCGTCCGTACCCGACTCGCCGCCGGCGACGAGTTGTATTCGCTAGATGACGAAGCCTTGGCCCGCTGTAACCCCGATCTCATCTTGAGCCAAGACCTCTGCCGCGTCTGCGCGGTACCAAGTGGCGAGGTCGATCTTGCAGTTGCCCGCCTCAATTGTCAGGCAACGGTTTTGCAGATTGACCCGCACACGCTGATTGAGGTCATCGATTCGGTGCAAACCGTCGCTGATGCCGCCGGCGTCCCCGAGCGTGGTCACATCTTGGTTTCGGCTTTACATCAGCGCCTGACCGATCTTCGACGACGAACCGACGCCCATCTCACGGGCAAGGACCGACCAACCGTGTTCGTTCTTGAGTGGATTGACCCTCCTTTTATCGGCGGTCATTGGGTACCCGATCTCGTTGCAGCCGCTGGCGGGCAACCCATCTTGGCCCGCCCGGGCGAACGCTCGGTGCCCAGTACTTGGGAAGCCATTCGCGAGGCCGATCCCGACCACATCATCGTCGCACCGTGTGGCTACGGCTTGTCAGGCGCCCTTGAACAGGGACTCAAGGTTCTTGACGAGATGCCAGCTCGAGCCGCTGTGTGGGCCATCGATGCCGACGCCGTCGTCGTGCGTCCCGGACCTCGTTTAGTGGACGGGGCCGAAGCAATTGCCGCCGCCCTTTTTGGCCCTGAAATTGCCGGCCTCCCAGCACTTCCTGCCGAGGTCATCCAGCGTCTACGGTAGGGGTGTTCCGATACACGGGGTTGCCCCGAAATCGGGCAGAATAGGTCACCTGCTTGTCACGAATGCACTCAGCATTCGCGGAGCGGCTTTTAAAGGGGGAATCACTGTGGAGATCAAAGTCACTGTGAACGGCAAAAAGTTCACCAGCGATGTCGAGCCGCGTACGCTGCTCGTGCATTACGTGCGTGATGTTCTTAATCTCACTGGCACCAATGTCGGTTGCGACACATCATCATGTGGCGCTTGCAGTTTGCATCTTGACGGTGAAGCCGTGAAGAGTTGCACCGTACTTGCAGTACAGGCCGACGGATCCGAGATCACCACGATCGAAGGTATGGCCGCCGCTGATGGCACATTGCACCCGATGCAACAGTCGTTCATGGAGAACCATGGCTTGCAGTGCGGATTCTGCACACCTGGAATGGTGATGGCAGCAACAAGTTTGCTCAAAGAGATTCCCAATCCCACCGAAGAAGAAGTTCGCATCGGTCTCGAAGGCAACTTGTGTCGTTGCACCGGTTACCACAACATCGTCAAGGCCGTTTTGGCCGCAGCAGGTAAGTGAGGAAACGACATGATCCCCGCAGCATTTGATTACGTTCGCGCTAGTTCAGCAGCTGAAGCTATTTCACTCATTGGTCAACATGGCTCTGATGCCAAGTTCATCGCTGGTGGACACAGTTTGCTCCCCATGATGAAGTTGCGTCTCGCGCAACCCGCAGTTCTCGTCGACATTTCACGCATCAGCGATTTGTCGTACATCAAAGATGCCGGCGACCACATTGCTATTGGTGCAATGACCCGTCACATGGACGTTGAGAAGTCGTCAGTGCTTGCTCAGCATGTTCCGTTGTTGGCTCATGCCGCAAGCCATGTTGGCGATCCACAAGTTCGTCACCGCGGTACCATCGGCGGTTCAATCGCTCACGCCGACCCCGCATCAGATCTTCCCGCAACGACCTTGGCTCTTGGTGCAACATATGTTGTTCAGGGACCAAGCGGAACTCGCGAAATTGCCGCATCAGACTTCTACAAGAGTTTCCTTGAGTCCGATCTTGCCGAAGACGAAATGCTGACCGAAATTCGCGTTCCCAAAATGAACGGTGCTGGTTGGAGTTTCCAGAAGTTCAATCGCCGCGCACAAGACTGGGCCATCGTCGGTGTTGCTGCATGGCGCGGCGCCAACGGTTCAGGGGTCGGACTTGTCAACATGGGTCAGACTCCGATTTTGGCCTCCAGTGTGAGTTCTGCCCTCGCCGGCGGAGCATCAATTGCTGACGCCGCGGCACTTGCTGTCGCTGATGCACAGCCCTCAGCAGACAACAACGCGACAGTTGAATACCGTACGCACTTGGCCAAGGTTTTGGTGCGACGAGCTCTCGAACAAGCCAGCGCCTAGTTGTTCGCTTGTCGTCATCTGACGACGAGCGACGTCTCACACATGAGAGAAACATCTGTGAA
>JBIKOO010000028.1:0-22039 GCA_044358015.1 Ilumatobacteraceae bacterium | reverse complement strand
GTCACACGATTTCAGCTCGGGCCGTCATCGTTGCAGTCGAAGGACCAGCAGCATCTCAGTTAACAGGAATAACGATGGTGAAATCACGCTCAGTCGGTTGTGTGTATTTCGCTAGCGACTCAGCACCCACCGACAAGAAACTCATCATTCTTGATGGCACCGGAAAAGGACCCGTTCTCAATATTGCGGTGATGAGCAATATCTCGCTAAGTTATGCGCCCGCAGGTCAACATCTCATTGCGGCGGCCTTGCCGGGACATATCGGTGATGACATTGAAGATGTCGCGCGCCAACAACTTCAGACCATGTTCGGCACACAAGTTGCCTCATGGCGACATCTACGTACATACCGCATTGTGCATGGTCAGCCCGACCAATCACCACCGTTCGTGCCAAAGAAGAAGCAGCATCTCGATAGTGGCGTCTTTGTCTGCGGCGATCACCGTGACACTGCGTCAATACAAGGAGCGCTCTTTTCAGGTCGTCGATGCGCTGATACGGTCAGAGATGCTCTCGCAGTCCGCGCATAACAAGGAAGCAGGAAGTGATGCCTACACCTGATCCAAACAAAGTGGTTTCAGAAACTCGATTTGTCACGGCGACCCCACAAGAGATTTTCAATCTGTTGGCCGACCCCGATCAACACCAGTTGATCGACGGTTCTGGGTCGGTCAAAAATGCCAACTCCAATTCCCCAGAGCGCTTGTCACTCGGTGTGAAGTTCGGTATGGACATGAAGATCGGCGTCAAATACAAGATCACCAATGAAGTTGTTGAATTTTATGAACCCAACCAAATCGCTTGGCGCCATTTCGGCGGCCATATCTGGCGCTACAAACTTGAAGCGGTCGAAGGCGGCACACAAGTGACCGAACAATTCGATTGGAATACTGCAAAATCACATCTCATGATGCGCGTCATGCAGTACCCAACTAAAAATCGAGCGTCAATCGTGGCAACCCTCGACCGCTTAGCTAAGCATTTTGCAAAATAGCCAGTCGAAAAAGCTCAGGCCTGCACAGCTTGAATGTCTAATTCAATCTTGATCTTTTCTCCAACCAAGACGCCGCCAGTTTCCATCACGACATTCCACTCCAGACCAAAGTCTTTGCGGTTGATTTCGGTCTCGGCGCTGAACCCAGCGCGAGTACCACCCCACGGGTCTTTTGAAGTCCCGTTGAACTCAAGATCGAGAACGACCGCCCGAGTCACACCTTTGATCGTCAAGTCGCCGATTACCTCAAAATCGTCACCATCTTGAGTCACCTTGGTGCTCGAAAAAGTCATCGTCGGAAACTTTGCTACATCAAAGAAATCTTCACCCTTGATGTGTTCATCACGACCTTCATCAGATGTATCCACCGATGCCATGTCAATGGATGCGGTTACTGAAGATTCAAGCTGCTGTTCACCAATCGTGATTGCGCCACTGAATGAGCGGAACGAACCTCGTACTTTGCTAATCACGAGGTGGCGGGCCACAAAGCCGACCGTCGAGTGAGAAGGGTCAATATTCCATATGCCTGCGGGGATTGTTGTTTTTGTCATACGAGCAACCTATTCCAATTTAGTTGCGTTCGCAACTATTGTGAGAGAAATAATTTGTTAGCCTTGTCACATGTCCCGCACCGACGAAAAAACGAACTGGTTGAACAAGACCGAAATGGCCGCCTGGATTTCGTTCATTGAAACGATTGGCGATTTGCAATACAGCCTCGATTCTGACTTGCGCGAGTCATGCGACATGACGTCAGGCGACTATCAAGTACTTGTGTACCTTTCAGAGTCCCCCGATCGCCGCACCCGCATGTGCGACTTAGCGGCACGTCTCAACTTGACTCCAAGTGGTTTAACTCGTCGACTCGACGGTCTTGTGAAGGAAGGTTCGGTGACACGCGAAGTATCAACAGAAGATCGTCGTGTGCAACTTGCGGTTCTCACTCCTCAAGGACATCGCAAATTGGTTACCGCAGCACCACTTCACGTGGCGAGTGTTCGCCATCGGTTTATCGACCGACTCACGACTGAGCAAATGAAACATCTCGCCGCAGCATTTACAAGTATTCGTGAAGGACTATCGGAATGACGAAGAGCAACTTTCCCATTGATGACATCATTCGTTCTCGTCGTACGAGCATGTTGGTTGACAAAGATCGACCCGTGTCGGAAGAGTTGATTCACGAGTTATGCGAAGTTGCGACGTGGGCACCGAACCACAAGCGAACCTGGCCGTGGCGTTTCTCAGCAATCACCGGTCCTGCTCAACTTCGTTTTGGCAACACCGTTGCTGAAGCAATGGCTGCCTTTGGTGACGAACCGGCCAAGGTTGAAAAGGCCCGCACTAAATATGCCCGCACCCCTGCTGTCATAGTGATCGGCAGTGCAGTCGGCGATAGTGACTTACGCACTATCGAAAACCGCGATGCGACCGCTGCAGCCGTACAAAATCTCATGCTTGCTGCAACAGCGCGAGGTCTAGCCACCTATTGGGGATCATGCCCCAAAGGTGCCAATGACCCAGTTGCGCAATTCTGCGGTTTTGAACCTGACACCGCGGTCGTATGCATCATGTACCTAGGTTGGGCAACAAGCACTGTTGAGGCACCAGAGCGCCCGCAACCATCAATCAACTATCTCAACGACTGAAAGTCGATTCTGCCAAACGCTTACGGTTGGTAGACGCCGAACACGCCGCGCAATGCATCGCTGATCTCACCCAAAGTTGCATCAACACGCAATGCTTCTTTCATCGGATACAAGATATTGTCGGTGCCCTTAGCTGCTTCAACCAATGCCGCAAGTGCTGCTTGAACCTTGACCTGATCGCGAGCGGCCTTGTAATCACCAAGACGAGCCTTTTGACCACGCTCAAGTTCGGGATTGATCGGGAACACTTCGGGCTCAGGATCGTCATTCACTGCGAACTTGTTGACGCCAACGATGATGCGATCGTCATTGTCAATGGACTTGGCATATTCATACGCAGCGTTTTCGATTTCGTCCATCTGGTAGCCAGCTTCAATTGCCGCTACTGCCCCACCGAGTTCATCAATGTGAGCGATGTACTCAAGAGCCAAACGTTCAATTTCATCGGTCAATGTTTCGACAAAGTAACTGCCAGCTAGTGGGTCGGGAGTATCAACGATGCCACTTTCGTAACCGATGATCTGCTGGGTACGAAGAGCGATACGCGCAGCACGTTCGGTCGGCAAGCTGAGCGCTTCGTCAAAACCGTTGGTGTGCAAGCTCTGAGTTCCACCCATGACTGCAGCCATTGACTGCAGCGCCACGCGAACAATGTTGTTCTCGGGCTGCTGAGCAGTCAAAGTGCTTCCACCAGTTTGGGTGTGGAAGCGCAACAACTTGCTGGATTCTTTCTTGGCCTTGAAACGATCGTTCATAATGTTGAACCAGATACGACGGGCCGCGCGATACTTGGCGACTTCTTCAAAGAAGTTGTTGTGGGCGTTCCAGAAGAACGACAAACGCGGAGCAAAATCATCAACGTCAAGACCTGCCGCAATTGCTGCATCAACGTACGCGATGCCATTGGCAATCGTGAAAGCGATTTCTTGAACCGCAGTCGAACCTGCTTCACGAATGTGATAACCCGAAATTGAAATGGTGTTCCACTTCGGCACATGCTTGGCGCAATATTCGAAGATGTCAGTGATGATGCGCATGCTCTGGCGCGGCGGATACACGTATGTTCCACGAGCGATGTATTCCTTGAGCAAGTCATTTTGAATCGTGCCGCTAATTGCTGACGACGGGACACCTTGTTCTTCAGCGACCAATTCGTACATCAACAACAAGATCGCGCCTGTTGAGTTGATCGTCATTGACGTGGTGACTTTGTCGAGTGGTAGGTCCTTCAACAACAAGCGCATGTCAGCCATTGAGTCAATGGCAACTCCGACTTTGCCTACTTCACCTTCGGCACGCGGGTGGTCAGAGTCGTAACCCATCTGAGTCGGAAGGTCGAAGGCACATGACAAACCGGTCTGCCCTGCGCCGAGCAAGAACTTGAATCGTTCGTTCGTTGATTCGGGAGTACCAAAGCCGGCGTACTGACGCATGGTCCACAACTTGCCGCGGTACATCGTCGGGTACACGCCACGGGTGTAGGGCTGCTCGCCAGGGGCACCGAGCTTGGCGGCTGGGTCCCAGCCATCGAGGTCGGCAGCCGAATACAGCGGCTTGATTTCAATACCAGAATCGTTGCGTAGGTCGTCACTCATCGGTCACGATCGTACGCCGTTTCAGGCCCTGTCAGCCATTTCGCACCAGTAACACCGTCAGAAATCGGTCACTTTTGATCTATTTTGCGGCAACAAGCGCAATTTCAATCAGCCACTCGGGTCGAATCAATTCAGAGACCATCACCACCGTGCTCGCGGCGCGATGGCCCTTCAGCGCTCGGTCACGAGCGACCAGAACCGCTCCAATTGGCTGTCCGACAACCACATAGGTCGTCACAGAAACGATGTCAGTGATGTCCATCTCAGATTCAGCAAGGATCTCCAAAAGATTTGTCCACACGACCCTTGATTGATCTTCAATTCCGTCAGGAACCATTCCCTCAGCATTGATCGGAGCAATTCCCGATGTATGCAACATCCGCTGCGGATGAGTCGTCACAACTGCATGGGCATAGTGCGAAGCAGTCGGTGCTGTCTTGGAGGGTATGACCTCAAGATTCATGTGTTGCCTCAAGATTCATGACTTGATTGTGACAGCCATGCGATTCCGACCAAGGGACTTGGGACATCACCATGAGGACTTTCGTCCCTGATCATCAGAACTCAACACGCTTTAGTTTCAAAGCGTGACCTGCGAACTGAACCCCCAGACCAACTCAATGAAGCAACCCCCGCGTTCGCGACTGTCAATGGCTCTCGCAGTGGGTATCGCGCTTTCACTGGGCATTGCAATGACGGCTTGCAGTGCTGACACAAGCGATGTTGCCGCAACAACAACCGTGGCTGGTTCAGCAGAGACCACCACAACAGTGACTACCACCTTGCCACCATACGAATCGCCGCTTGGCGACATCATCGGCGAAGCCCTCACCGCTGGAGCATTCAGCACACTGGCCGGCCTGCTCGTTGAGGCTGGCCTCGTTGACGCACTGCGCGCCGAAGGACCGTTCACCGTCTTCGCACCAACTGATGCTGGCTTCGCTACGGTTCCTGCTGCAACCCTTGATGCAGTTTTTGCTGACCCCGATCTCATGGCCGCTGTACTCACCTACCACGTGGTCGCCGGCGAGAATCTCAAACTTGCCGACATGCCTGATGGCACGGTTCTCACGACGCTTCAGGGCGACACGTTGACCATCACTCAAGTTGGCGAGAAAAGCTTTGTCAACGACATAGAAATCATTGCCGGAGACGTCCCCGCCACCAACGGAACAATTCATGTCATTGGCGGAGTTCTCGTTCCTGGCTGATCGGACACGACGTCGAGAGCGTCTAGCCTGTGCAACGTGACCACTACATCTGAACCGACCTCAGGCCCAACACCTGATTTGAAAGCAGCGGCCCTTGGAGGCAACGCCGATCTCTTGGCGATGCCCACGTTCAATACCGTTGACGAAGAACGTGCTTACCGTAAATCACGCCTCGCTGGTGCCTTGCGCATTTTCGGTCGCATGGGATTTGGCGAAGGAGTCGCAGGACATATCACCGTCCGCGACCCCGAACTCACTGATCACTTTTGGGTCAACCCATTTGGCTTGAGCTTTCGTCACATGCGCGTCAGTGATTTGCTTTTGGTCAACCATCACGGAGAAGTCGTTCATGGCACCATGCCAGTCAACCGTGCAGCATTTGTGATTCACTCGGCGGTTCACCAGGCTCGACCCGATGTCATCGCTGCTGCCCATGCCCACTCGGTCCACGGCAAAGCCTTTAGTTCATTGGGTATTCCGCTCGACCCCATCACCCAAGACGCCTGCATCTTCTACGACGATCACACCTTGATCTCTGAACAAGGTGGAGCAGTGGTTTTTGACATCGAAGCTGGCAAAGAACTTGCCTCTAAATTTCCGACGGGCAAAGCAGCCATTCACCAAAACCACGGTTTGTTCACTGTTGGTGCAACTGTTGAAGAAGCTGCTTTCTGGTTCTTATCAATGGACCGCTCATGCCAAGCGCAATTGCTCGCCATGGCCGCCGGAACCCCCAAACTCATCAAGCACGAGTACGCGCAATACACCCGTGAACAGACTGGCCATTCATTGGCTGGTTGGTTCCAGTTCCAGCCGTTGTGGCAAGAGATTTGTCGCACCGATCCCGAACTTTTCGACTGAACTCGTCGCTCGCCCCGCAAAGTCCCGACAACTCGGTCGGACGCTTTTTCAACACCGCTTCACCCGAAGCGTTATTTGTGTTGAGCGCAACTGCGCAGTACATCGGCGCAGTTATTGCCGTCGACTTATTTGATCAAGTCAATCCCGCAACTGTTGCTTGGTTTCGGGTCATCGGTGCATCGATCGCGTTGATCGCAATTTCAAGTCGGCGTTTATTTCATCGCCACCATCGCCAAAAATGGACACGCCAAGATTTCATCGCCATGACCGTGTTCGGAGTTGCGACCGCGCTCATGAATACGTTCTTCTATTTGGCGATTGATCGCCTTCCATTGGGCAAAGGCGTAGCGATTGAATTCATTGGTCCAATCGCGGTAGCCGCAGTGCGAACACGTTCGCGACGTAACGCGATATCACTTGGGTGCGCCGCGATCGGTGTTGCAGTTTTGTCTGGAGTTGAAATCCGTGGCGAACCGCTTGGACTGTTGTATATCTTCTTGGCTTCAGCAATGTGGGCAACCTATATCGTGGTCGGTTCACGCGTCGCGCAACAGAATCGTGGCGTCTCCGGACTTGGCGTAGGTCTAGCCATCGGCGCTCTGGTCATCACACCCATCGGTGCGTCAACGAGTGGTTCGGTGTGGAGTGCTCCCCACCTGATTCTCGCCTGCATGTTTGTCGGCGTTATGTCAAACGCCATTGGTTACGGCATCGACCAATCAGTTTTGCGAAGAATTCCTATTCGCCGATTCAGCGTTTTGCTTGCCCTTTTACCAGTGACCGCAACTGTGATCGCATTCATTGCTCTTGATCAAAGGCCGAACGCACTCGATCTATTTGGCATGGCACTCGTTCTAGTTGGCGTCGTCATTCAAGAACGCGAGACACTCGATAATCAGTTAACCGAAACGAAGAAGTCAGTGAGATAGACCTGGGGCGCACAGACCCTCAAGGTCTAGCACTTGAATCCGATCGCGGTTAGCCCACGTGACAGGGTTGGTGGGATCGGCTTGCAACTTGAATGTTCTAAATGACATTTCCGTTGTATCAACAGCCAAGATTCGTCCGATCAAACCATCACCAAGCTTGAGCAAAATCTTGATGGTCTCAAGCGCCTGAATTGAACCAATGATTCCAGGCAAAACACCAAGCACTCCAGCCTCAGCACACGAGGGAGCCAGTTCGGCCGGCGGCGGTTCGGGCACCATGTCGCGATACGTCGGACCCTCTTTGGGATGGAATACCGAAACCATTCCTTCAAAGCGGAAGATCGAACCGTGCACCACAGGAATACCGAGCTTCACACTTGCATCGTTCAGCAAGTAACGCGAGGGGAAGTTGTCAGCACCATCAACGATGACGTCATAGCCCGCAATGATCTCCATGATGTTTTCAGCAGCAAGACGAGTGTCGTATGTGATCACCTTGACATCAGGATTCAGCAGATTGATCGTCTTCTTTGCTGAATCAACTTTGCGGTCACCGATGCGGTCGATGTTGTGCAAAATCTGGCGTTGCAAATTGCTGGCATCAACATCATCCATGTCGACGATGCCAATTGTTCCGACACCAGCGGCCGCGAGATACAGAGCCGCTGGCGATCCGAGTCCACCGGCACCCAACATCAGCACTTTGCTATCCAGCAACTTTGACTGGCCTTCTACACCGACTTCAGGAAGCAACAGATGGCGCTTGTAACGATTCATTTGTTCGGGGGTCAATGACGCGGGCGCTTTCCAGACGCGACCCTCGTCTTTCCATTTGCCGTAGCCACCCGCCATTGACAAAACATTGGTGTATCCGAGTTCGGCAAGGGTCTTGGCAGCAAAGGCACTGCGCACTCCGCCGGCGCAATACACAATGACTGGTGATTCCTTATCAAGGATGCGACCCTCAACTTGTGCCTCGAGGTGGCCACGTGGAATGTGCAAAGCCCCAACAAGGGCCCCTTCGGCGTATTCATCAGGTTCGCGAACATCCAAAACAGTGACGCCACCTGCGGTTATTTGCGTCTGAGCAGTAGCGGTATCCACTTCGGTAATGACCGATTTTGCCGCGGAAAGTAAGTCCCTGAAGGTAGCCATGGCAAAAGCCTACCTAGTTAGTCGGGAATTGCCACGAGGGCGGGAAGCATGGCTGTGATGTCCCCCATCAAGAAGGCATTGGCATAACGATCCCGATCGGTGGGTTGGTTATTCATGATGATGACTTTGGCTCCAGCCGCCTTGCCACGCGTCACCACATTGGCTGCTGGCGTGACGTTGAGTTGCGTGCCGATCGCCAAAACCAAGTCGGCCTCTTCGGCCGCTGTGATCGCGGCGCTGATGACACCAGGGACGAGCGCTTCGCCAAACAAAATGACATCGCGCTTCATCAGTCCCCCACACTTCAAACATTTCGGGTCAGCTTCACCTGCGTCAACTCGTTGCAATGTTTCTTCAACGGGCAAACGATCGCCACAGCCGATACAACGTGTGTACTGCCACGTGCCGTGAACTTCATGCACCAGCTCGGGCGAGTTGCCGGCGACCAAATGCAGTCCATCAACATTTTGAGTTGCCAAACCGCGCAATTGACCGCGACGCTCTAGTTCAACAAGTGCAAGATGTCCGACGTTTGGTTCAACCGTTCGCAAACGTCGCTGACTTGCTGCTTTCCAGCCGGCGATACGAATACTTTCGTCGCTGATATATGCATCGATATTTGACAATTTTTCAGCCGACGGATTTTTCGTCCAAATGCCATTAGGACCCCGAAAATCAGGCACACCTGAAGCAGTTGAAATACCAGCCCCCGTCAAAACTGTGATGCGTTGCGCTTCAGCAACCCACTGACGCACCTGAGCAAATTCTGTTGAATGGATATCTTCGGTCAACATCGGTTCCCTACTTTCGTGCAAAAAGTATCGCACTCATCGCCGTGTATGAACGATCTACGCTCACAATTTTGTGTCGTCATCAATGAGAAAATTGAAAGGTCAACATCAGCATGAGCGCACAACACCAGTCCCTCAAACATTCCACAGTTCTCGACCGAGTATCAGACGAGTTAGTGGTTATTCCGTGGCGCGATCCGATCGTTGAACGCGTCGGTTTTGATGCGTGCGGAGATTATGTCGAACTCTTTTGGCTCAGCACTCTCGGACCAACCGCAACATGGCTACTTCGCCGCCTCGCCGTCACAGTGGTCAACAACCCTGACGGTTTCGCCATTGATTTGGCCGCAACTGCCGCCAGTCTCGGGCTCGGATGGGAGTCAGGTCGAGCCAACCCATTTGCCCGAGCCGTTCAGAGACTGGTGATGTTCGGCCTCGCCCAACCCGTCGGTGACCGCCTGGCCATTCGATCAGTGGTCCCGCCACTCGCGATGAAACAACTTGCCCGCCTACCCGAACATCTACAACGCGCCCACGCGCAATGGGCCGAGTCCGATCCCGAACTCGCACTTGTTGAGGGTTACTCCGGCGGACGAATGATCACCGACTAATTACTAACGACCCGATTTCGGCTTACTGAATCCGAGAGCCAAGTTGATGAGTAGTCGAGTTCCGAACCCCGTTGCACCACGACTCAACCAACCGTCATCGCCGTCAACATTCATGGGACCAGCAATGTCAAGGTGTGCCCACGGCACGTCACCAGTGAATTCAGCCAAGAACAAGGCCGCCGTAATCGCTCCACCGTATGGCCCACCAATGTTTTTCATGTCCGCGACATTTGAATCAAGCAGACGTCGATAACTGCGCTCAAGTGGCAACTGCCAAATCGGCTCGTCAGCTTTATCGGCAGCACTCTTGACTTGATCAATAAACGACTGGTTCGTTCCGAGTACTCCAGCGATTTTGGCTCCGAGTGCGGCCATGCATGCGCCAGTCAGAGTTGCAATATCAACGATGGCATCTGGTTTCAACTCAGTTGCTAATGACAACCCGTCGGCCAAAATCAAGCGACCCTCAGCATCAGTGTTCAAAATTTCAGATGTTTTACCGTTACGGAAAGTCAAGACATCGCCCATTGCAACGGCGCTACCTGACGGTCGGTTATCAGTGCACATCAGGTAACCCGTCACAGCAGTACGACAACGCAATGCTTTCAAAGCACTCATGGCAGAAAGAACTGCGGCGGCACCCGACATATCCATCTTCATGTTTCCGTGCGACGCATCGCTCGGCTTCAAACTGATTCCACCAGAATCGTATGTAACGCCCTTGCCGACCATGACTAGATGCCCATGAGGATCACTCGGCGTGTAGGTCAATTTCACCATACGGGCCGGCTCAGTTGAACCGCGATTCACACCAAGCAATCCACCGCAACCCATGACTTCCAACTTGTCGTTGTCGAATACTTCAACGCCGAGCCCTGTGGCTCGTGCAATTTCAACGGCACGGTCGGCCAAAATTCGTGCGGTCAAATACGCCGGTGGTGTATTCGCCAAATCACGAGCCAAAGTTGCTGCCGCGGCGGTTGTGAGTCCCCGTTCAACTCCGGTTTCGGTACCGCGAGCCCGAGCACTCGAAGTTGTCAGGGTCAGTGAGGTTGGTGCAAAACTTTTCGCCGACTTGAGATCGGTGTAGCGATATGTCGCCAAGGTGAATCCTTCGACTGCCGCCTGAGCCGCCGACCGAGCATCGAGAGCAACGCTGTCGACCAAGTTTGTGGCGACATGAGTGCGACGCGAGCACGCACGAGCAAGCGCTGCCGCAGCATCACGAACATCATTGGCATCAGCCTTCCGGAAATCGCCAATTCCGACAGCGACGTACGTGGGACCAGTTGATGACGGCACAACCAATGTCTGGCCCACCTTGCCATCAAAACCGTGAGCGGTCAAAGCGGTTCGACTGAGTCCAAGTTGACGAGGTACGGCACCAGTAATTGCGACCGCGAATCCGACGGCGTCAGCAGTGCGGGGAATGGAACGTGATGTTTCGACAGTTAAAGCCATGTGTCAATCATGACACGCCGCGCACGGGAAGGCTTTCTCCTTCGTTCCATCGAGCCATCGTCCACAATAAATCTGACAAGCGATTCAGGTACGGCACTGCATGTGAAGGCGCTGGGGCCGCGGCAATTGAATGGCGCTCAGCTCGACGGACCACGGTGCGGGCAACATCAAGCCACGCTGAAACCTTGTTACCACCGGGCACGACAAATTCGGTCGGAGGCTCAAAGCGGGTATCAAGTTCGTCAATGAGATTCTCTAATCGGGTCACCATTGAGGCTTCCACGCACGAAGCACCTGGCGTCAACTTTGAACGGTTTTCTGGCAAGGTCGCCAATTCAGCCATCAATACCCACAAATCACGCATGATCGGGATCAATAGGGATTCAATTTCTGAGCCGTGACCGGCTTCGGCCCTCACGACTCCCAAAATTGATTGTGCCTCGTCGACGGTGCCGTATGCACGTGGCAACACACTGTCTTTGGGAACACGGCCACCGTAAAAGAGGCCCGTCGTCCCGTCATCACCATCACGGGTATAAATACTTGGGCGCGTCATGACCTTGACCCTAGTGCTCTTGAACAAACGACGAGAGATCCACACAACACCTGTCACATCGCTTTCAACGACCCCAACACGAGCACGCTCCCTCAGGCCATGGTGCTCGAACGGTAGCGTTAAGACCAATGTCTCGCCAGCCTTATCTTTCTGCAGTTAATGAACGCGTCATCGTATTTGACGGCGCTTTCGGCACTTTCGTCCAGGATCTCGACCTTGGGCCAGATGACTTCGGTGGCGCAAGCCTTGAGGGCTGCAACGAGTATCTCTGCATCACTCGCCCTGATGTCATCCGCCAAATGCATTCAGCATTTCTTGATGTGGGCGTGGATGTACTTGAAACCGCGAGTTTTGGCAGTTTCTCGACAGTGCTCAGCGAGTACAACATCTCTGACAAGGCCTACGAACTCAATGTTGAAGCAGCACGTCTCGCACGCGAGACCGCCAACGATTACGAATCAAGTGGCAAGGCGCGCTATGTCGCTGGTTCAATCGGACCCGGCACCAAGTTGCCGAGCCTCGGACACATTCGATTTACCGAACTTCGAGATGCGTACATTGAGCAAGCGCGCGGTCTCATCGTTGGTGGCGCCGATCTTTTCTTGATTGAAACATGCATGGACCTCCTGCAGATCAAAGCCGCAATGATCGCGTGTCGTCGGGCAATGGTCGCCGAGGGTCGTGAGATCCCGATTCAGGTTCAAGTCACGATGGAAACAACCGGTCGTATGTTGGTTGGTTCTGAAATTGGTGCAGCCCTCACCGCAATCAGTGCCATGAAGCCCGATGTCTTCGGCATCAACTGCGCTACTGGCCCCGCCGAAATGCAGGAGCACTTGCGTTACCTCAGCCAGAACGCTTCAATGCCCATTAGCGTTTTGCCCAACGCTGGTTTACCCAGCATTGTCGATGGTCGCACTCACTACGATCTGACACCTGCCGAACTCGCCAAGTTCCATCATCACCATGTCAACGATCTCGGTATCGGAATTGTTGGTGGATGCTGCGGCACCACTCCGGCTCACCTCAAAGCTGTTGTCGATGCAGTCAGTGGCATGGCCGCACCCAAGCGCACGCCACTTGACGAGCCAAGTGTTTCATCGATCTATTCATCAGTGCCCATGGTCCAAGACAAGTCGTTCTTGATTATCGGCGAACGCACCAACACCAATGGCTCAAAGGCGTTCCGCGACGCAATGATCGCTGGCGAGTGGGATAACTGTTCAAAGATTGCCACCGAGCAAATTCGTGAAGGTGCTCACGTACTCGACGTGTGTGTTGACTACGTCGGACGTGACGGCGCGATCGACATGGATGAAATTGCGAGTCGCTTCGCCACTCAAGCAAGCGTTCCGCTTGTGCTTGACTCGACCGAACCGCAAGTGCTTGAGGCTGGCCTCATGCATATTGGTGGTCGCGCCATTTTGAACTCGGCAAACCTGGAAGATGGCGAAGAAGTCGGATGCCGTATGGACCGCGTCTTCAGCCTCGCCCGCGAATACGGCTGCGCAGTCATCTGCCTCCTTATTGACGAGAAGGGTCAGGCCCGTGATGTCGAATGGAAACTTGAAATCGCGCACCGTATCCATCGCATTGCAGTCGATCGCTATGGCTTAAGCGCCAGCGACCTGATCTTTGATGCATTGACCTTCCCCCTGTCAACTGGTGATGACGACTTACGCCTGGATGCCAAGCACACCATTGACGCGATCAAGCGCATCAAAGAAGAAATCCCCGGTTGCTTCACCACTCTCGGAGTTTCTAATGTCAGCTTCGGCCTGAAGCCGTCATCACGCCACGCATTGAACAGTGTCTTCTTGCACGAGTGCGTTCAGGCCGGACTTGATTCGGCAATTGTGCACGCCGGGAAAATTCTTCCGTTGTCACGCATGCCCGAAGAACATAAGCAAGTGTGCCTTGATCTCATTTACGACCGACGCACCAAAGACTATGACCCACTGAAGAAGTTGTTAGAAATCTTCGCCGATGTCAATGTGGTTGAAACGGTGCGAGAAGACCGTACCGACTGGACAGTTGAACAACTCTTGAAGCAGCGCATCATTGACGGTGACCGTGAAGGTTTGACTGCCGATCTTGACATCGCAATGGCACAAGGTCTGGCACCGCTGGCAATTGTGAATGATGTTTTGCTTGACGGTATGAAAGTCGTTGGCGAATTGTTCGGTTCTGGTCAGATGCAGTTGCCCTTCGTTTTGCAATCTGCCGAAACCATGAAGACGGCAGTTGCCTACCTTGAACCGCATATGGAAAAGACCGGCGAGAGTTCAGCCAAGGGTGTGCTTGTGCTCGCAACCGTCAAGGGCGATGTTCACGACATCGGCAAAAACCTGGTTGACATCATCTGCACGAATAATGGCTACGAAGTCCACAACCTTGGTATCAAGATTCCAATTACTGAGATGATCCAAAAGGTGAAAGAAGTTAATGCTGATGCCTTAGGCATGAGTGGCTTGCTTGTGAAGAGCACCCTCATCATGCGCGAGAACTTGATTGAGATGAATGACACCGGCGTGTCTGGTGTGCCGGTCATCCTTGGAGGCGCTGCACTCACCCGCACATTCGTCGAAAAAGACCTCCGTGAGGTTTATGACGGTCGAGTCTTCTACGGTCGCGATGCCTTTGAGGGACTGCACACCCTCGACAAATTGATTGCTATGAAAAAGTCTGGCGTTGATGACCCTGATCTTGGTCGAATTCCGTCGGGTCGAGTTCTTCCTAGGCGCACTGGATCTGGCGATAAGCCTGCGGTTGAAATTCCTTCACGATCACCCGACGTGGTTGATGACAATCAGGTGTTCAAGCCCCCGTTCTTGGGCTCAAGGATTGTGAAAGGCATCAGCCTGGACGACATCACCCAGTACGTCAACGAGACTGCCTTGTATCGCAATCAATGGCAGTATCGACCCGAGAAAGACGAAAGCGATGAAGATTTCAAATCTCGTCTGCGTGCAACTTTCCGTCAGGAACTCTCCGCTGCCAAGGCTGCTGGCTTCTTAGTTCCACAAGTCGTGTATGGCTACTACTGCGTTAACGCCGATGGGAATGACCTCGTTGTTTGGAGCGATGAAACTCGCAGTGCCGAACTAGCGCGCTTTTCGTATCCACGCCAGAGCGAGGCACCGTTCATGTGCATCGCCGACTTCTACCGCACATTCGATAAAGGCCCCGACTACGCCGCCTTCCATATCGTCACCATGGGCGATGCCGTAAGCGTTGAGGCTGCTCGACTCTTTGCTGCCAACGAGTATCAGAAATACATGATCATCCATGGACTCGGTGTTGAAATGGCCGAAGCCCTTGCTGAACTTTGGCACAAGCGCATTCGCGAAGAGTGGGGTTTTGTCGGCGAAGACGGTCCGTCCATCGGCGGATTGTTCCGTCAGCAATATCGCGGTGGTCGTTACTCGTGGGGCTACCCAGCGTGTCCCGATCTCGAAGACAACGCGACCGTCGCGACATTACTTGAAGCCGGACGGCTCGGAATTGAAGTCAGCGAAGAAACTGGTTGGCAATATCAACCCGAACAAACCACTTCAGCCATCATCTGTCACCACCCGCAAGCTAAATACTTCGTCGCGCGCTGACCCCTCAATCAGCAATCTGATAAACACGCTCTATGGCAAAAATTCTTATCCGCATCGCGATATCAGTCATTGTTGTTGTCGGACTCGTGTACGGCGGAATCTTGTTGTATACCAAAGTCATTAATCCGCCCGAAGACAAACTTAATGAGGATGACTTAACGGCCATTGTCAGTGATTCATCTGGTGTCCCCTCAACTGAAGTGGACGCATCGTTAGTTCCTCCCACACCAGACTCGGGCGTCACCGGAACATGGCTCGCCACAAGCGATTCAACTGTTGGCTATCGAGTCAAAGAAGTACTTGGAGGCGTTGACACTGAAGGCGTTGGCCGAACCAATCAAGTCAACGGGTCGCTCACAATTCAAGACACGACACTGCTCAGCACGGTTTTTGAAATTGATGTTGCCTCAATCACGAGCGACAGTTCAAAACGGGATGCTCAGTTCGCTGGCAACATCATGGATGCCGCAACATATCCCACCGCCAACTTTCGCCTGCTCACCCCCATTGACCTCGGAACAATTCCAGCCGATGGGCAGAAAATCACGGCGACTGCTTTTGGCGAACTCACTTTGCACGGCGTAACAAATCAAGTGAGCTTTGACATCACCGCGACTATTGACAATGGCATCATCGGTGTTCTCGGCTCAATTGACATCACCTTTGCGGACTACGGAATTGCCAATCCATCAAATGGTTTCGTCACCACTGGCGACACTGGTTTGCTCGAGTTCGTCTTGGCCTTTCAAAAGAGTTAATCAACTACTTCGGCTGGCTGCGTTGCCACGCGTCGGCCAAAGCCGCATACCGTCCACCCAAAGCCACCAATTCATCGTGTGAACCCAGTTCAACTAACGAACCATGGTCAATCACTCCGATGCGATCGGCTCGTCGCACTGTTGTCAAACGATGAGCCACGACAATGACGGTCCGTCCAGTCATCAGCGTTTCCAAAGCGTGCTCAACGACGGCTTCAGTACCTGGATCAAGATTTGAAGTTGCCTCATCGAGCACTAGAACTGCGGGATCAACCAACGCAGCCCGCGCCAAGGCAATGAGTTGGCGTTCTCCTGCCGACAAACGCGAACCGCGCTCACGAACTTCGGTCTCGAGTCCTTCCGAGAACTCGACAAAACGATCTAATGCACCGATTGATTCAAGCGCTTGCTCAACTTCAGCATCCGTTGCTTCTGGGCGAGCGATTCGAATGTTCTCGCGAATTGTTCCACCAAAACAGAATCCCTCTTGTGGTACCACAATGATTCGTCGGCGAAGGTCAGACATTGACGACAAGCGCAAGTCCACTCCCCCAAATGAAACGCTGCCCGCCACACCATCAACTGTGCTCGGGTCGTACAGACGGGCCATCAATTTGGCCAGAGTTGACTTACCCGCTCCCGTTGGTCCCACCAAAGCCAGTCGTTCGCCATCAGCAACCGAAATTGAGATATCGCTGAGAGCTGGACGATCACTGCCCGCGTATCCAAACGTCAC
Organism: Ilumatobacteraceae bacterium; assembly: GCA_044358015.1. Classification (GTDB taxonomy): domain Bacteria; phylum Actinomycetota; class Acidimicrobiia; order Acidimicrobiales; family Ilumatobacteraceae; genus Casp-actino8. The sequence goes on along the minus strand of JBIKOO010000028.1, from coordinate 5,124 downwards.
CTTGTCAACAACAATTGCGCCACGTGACGGCAGCTCAGTCGGCAGTTCAACCTCGTCAACATCGGGAACAGCATCGATGATACCAATCAGTTTGTGCAGAGCCGCAGTTGATGACTGCACAGTGTTGTATAGCTGGCTCAATTGTTGAACCGGATCAAAAAGATTGGCCAAAAGCAAAACAAACGCAGTGACAGTTCCGATCGTGACCGAATCACGATGAACTAACCAGCCACCGACACCAATGATCGCACCAGTTGCAGCAATTCCCGCAAACTCAACCAGTCCGAAATACCAAGTACTGATCCTGACGCTGTACATATGTGAGTCAAATAATGCACGATTTGACCGACGAAAACGCTCAGACCGATTTTCTTCTTGTCCATAGGCCTGAATGACTCGAACGCCCGTGATTCCTTCTTGCAGTGTTGACAGGTTGTTCCCAACCTTTTCGCGTACATCAAGGTAGGCATGATTAGAAGTTCGCTGAAATCTGATCGAAGCGATAATCAACATCGGCAAAACCAACATCGTGACCAGAGATAGCTGCCACGACATCACAAACAACAAAATCGTGGCAAGACACAACAGCAAGAACGCCGAAACAAATTGCAACAAGCCAAACTGAATCAACTCGGCCATTGACTCGATATCGGCTGTCATGCGTGAAACGAGAACACCAGCCTTCTCACGATCGAAGTACGACATTGACTGTTTCTGCAATTTGTCAAACACCGTAATTCTGAGTTCGCGTAAGAAACCCTCGCCGGCCCGGTTAATCGTGATGTATTGCAAACGACCGGCAAAGTAGCCAATGATGGTGACAATGACATACAGCACCACTACTTTGTTGAGCGCAGATCCATCTTTAACTTTGATGCCGTTATCAATCGCGAACCGCACCAAGGTCGGTCCGGCAAGAGTCACCAAGGTGCCAATAAATACAAAGACCAGTGACGACAGAATCAGACGACGCTGTGAACGGGCCATTGAATACGCCCGACGCAACACCTGCAACGTCTGAACCCGATCGAGGCGATCTTCTTCACTGACAGCAGATAAACCCCACATCAGCGAATCACCTCAACATCGTCATCGCCGTCCGACTCTCGTACTTCCCATGCGGCCAGTACTTGTCGGTAACGCTCATTGTCCGCAAGTAAACCTTCATGAGTGCCGATAGCAACTGCCCGACCCTCATCAAGAAGGATGACTGTGTCGGCTAACGCGATAGTTCCTGGACGGTGAGCAATCACAATTGTGGTGCGGCCCTTCATGACGGTAGCCATGGCTTCGCGAATCTCATGTTCTTTGGATGGATCAACTGCCGATGTTGCATCGTCAAGAACCAAAACCCGAGGATCCGAAACAATCGCGCGAGCAATAGCGATTCGTTGACGCTGACCACCCGACAGCGAATACCCGCGCTCACCAAGGATCGTTTGATACCCCTCGGGTAGCTCCATTATGAAATCGTGAGCCCCAGCAAGCCGAGCAGCACGTTCAATCACATCTGGACTCGCATCGGGCCGCGAAAACGCAATGTTGTCGGCGACGGAATCATGAAACAAAAATGTCTCTTCGAAAACAATCCCGATTGCACTACGAAGTTCACTCAGAGTCAACTGACGAACATCAACACCGTCAAGTCGAATTGAACCTTGCTGCACATCATGAAAACGATTCAATAATCGCACCACCGTTGATTTACCTGACCCTGTAGCACCCACTAGAGCCACTGCTTGTCCCGGCCGAATACTGAAACTGAGATGGTTGATAATTGGGCTTGTGCCTTCGTATGAAAATACGGTCTCGTCGAAAATCACTTCACCAACTGGCCGATCACTACTTGCTGCGGGCAAAGAAGTGGGGCTTAGTGGGTCAATCACCAAACTTGGGGTACTCAGCACTTCGTCCACCCGCACCAGTGCTACTGAGGCTCGCTGAGCAAGCGCAACGGTCATCGCCAAGTTTCGTAACGGCCAGATCAACATGGTGATATAGGCATTGAACTTGACGAGGTCTCCCACTGTCATCTGCCCATTGATTACGCGATGACCACCAATGCCGAGCACTGCAATCAAACCAATTGAGGGAAGTAAGTCAAGTGCTGGCAGAAACTTGCTGCGAATTTTTGCCGCCACCAAAGAAACATTCCAAATGTCATCGGCTTCGGTTTTGAGTTTGCGCGCTTGAACTTGTTCGGCACCAAAACCCTTGATAACTCGGACACCTGACACCGACTCTTCAACAACTGTTGCGAGCTGCGCTTGCTCTTGCTGTACTGCCAAAACTGCGGGATGAATTTGTCGAGAAAACCGACTCGCCATCACGTTGACAATGGGCAATGGCGCAAGGGCAAACATAGCCAACATCGGTTGTGAGGCAATCAATAGTGCGACGACCGCAATCAGCATCGCCAAGTTCGACAACGTGATCGGAATCATGACCACGAATGCCTGGAGCTGCTGCAAGTCCGATGATGCTCGACTCATCAATTGACCGGTTTGCATCTTGTCGTGGTAGCCAACATGCAACTTCAATAAGTGGCTGAAGATTTGTTCACGCAGTCGCGTCTCTATCCAACGACTTTCACGAAATGCATACCAACGTCGCATGGCTGTGAATAGACCAGCAATGACTCCAGCAGCCACAACCAGACCTGACCAGAAAACTAGATTGCCGCTTCCTTCAATTCCGCGGTCAATGCCCATCTTGGTGAGCTGTGGCACCGAGACCTTGCCGAGAGCCCAAAACAATCCGACAACGACCCCAATTGCCAAGCCCCCACGCTGTTGGCTGAGCGCCACCCTCAACAAACGCCATCCCTGTTGGGTGTCAGGCTTTTGAGTCACAGGGGTCACCGTCAAAAATTAGCCCTCACCAGCAGAAACTTCTGCATCCTGAGTGTCGAGACGGCATTTTCACAGCCACCTCAACAACTCTGCCTGACCCTTTGGACAAAGTATCAACATGGACATCAACCACCAGACTTCGCAGCCCGCAACCGACACTCCTGTTCAACTTCAATTAGCCGGCCTCGAAACCACTCCAACCGGAATTGATCCGCGATTCATTCTGTCCGACGAAGTGTGTCGCAACGGACTTCGTCATATCGCCGAAATTCGCCGGCGACTCTCGGCCAGTCAGCAGCATGAAGCGGCGTAACCGAAAACTCTTTTAATAGGCGCTTGGTGACAAGGCCTTCACTGACTCCCAATAATTCAATTCAGGATCAAGAGCAAGAATTGCCAGCGAACTCGTCGTCACTCCATTATCAAAGTACGACTGAATTTTGGCACGACATTCAGCCGGCGAACCATGAATCAAGATGTCATCGACAACCTCATCGGGAATCGCAGCCAAGGCCGCCTTTCGGTCACCGGCCTTCCACGCGTCCCACATACCTTGTAATTGCGGACCGCGACCCAACCAGCGATGAAATTCGGCGTACACCGGAACATTCAGATACGCGGCAATCGCGAAGCGCCCAGCAGCCCGCACCACTTCAGCATTTTCACTTGGACAAACAAAAATTCGCGCCACGATTTCGCGTTCTTCACCACCCGCTGCGTCCTTCACTACTTCGGCAACTCGTCGCACATCAGTCGGCGATAGCCAGTTGATAATTGCACCGTCTGATTCGCGGCCAGCGAGACGCAACATTCCCTCGCGTAGCGCTGCCACCAAAATCTTCGGCTTGACTTCGGGACGCACGCCTAACTTGAAACCGTTGACTTCAAAAGTGTCGTACGACTTCGCAACTTTTTCACCCGACAACGCGTCATTGAGGAAACGCACAACATCGCGAACCTTCTTGTATGGCTCGACGAACGGGATTCCATTCCACTTTTCGACGATCACGTTGCTACTCGAACCGATACCAATCGCAAAACGTCCGGGAGCTGCATCAGCCATACTGGCGACACTTTGGGCGAAGCATGCTGGTGAGCGCGTGTATGCCGGAACAATGGCAGTTCCTAAACGCAAACGTGGTTCCCATGCGGCCGCCATAGCTAACGGGGTAAATGCATCAGCACCATCCGATTCAGCCGACCAGATGTCGGTGTAACCCATATCTGCCAGTTCAACGAGACGGTCACGATGAGTGTGCAAATGGCCTGGCAACGGAACAGTCATACCTGGGCGACGAGGAAGCGAAGATGTCATAACGTCATTGTTGCCGACAGCGAAGGTCGCTCAAGACTCGGGACTACTTGTTTGATTTCCCAGAGGGGCTACTTCTTAGCTATATCTGATGGCGACTTCGTCGCTCGCCCAGAGGGGCTACTTCTTAGCTATATCTGATGGCGACTTCGTCGCTCGCCCAGAGGGGCTACTTCTTAGCCTTCCCAGAGGGGCCCGGACCCGGCATGTCGCGCCAAAAGCGAATGATGCAACTTTGACTCGCAGTTGCCATCAACGTTCCGTCTTCGGCAAACATGTGCACTAATCCGTGTCCGAATCCCCGCTCAACCATATGGATTCGAATATCGAGCAACACCCATTCAGTCGGAACCAATTTTCCGATCCGCAAGGTGTTGTCGAGACTGTTTCCACCGCCGCGAATACCCAGAGCTTGACCAACACCCATCGGAACGAAGTCGCCCAAAATTGACAATGTCGCCGCATCGACTCCTTCGATGACTTCTGGAATTCGCGACCACAACAAAACCTGACCGTCACTTGGAGTGCCATCTAATTCTTCGAGTTCTTCTCGACCCTTGACCATCCGCTGATCCATACGGCCACTGATTGTTCCCGACCAATCGAGAACGTGGGGTCGTTCTTTGCAATCAAATGGTTTAGGTACGTTGAGTGGCATTTTCTCAAATTGGCCATGCTCTTCCAGATCACGATCGCCAAGAGCGGCATTGACCGTCAAAATCTCTCGATCACCCACATGACATACGGCGCGAGCTTGCGTGATCTGATGACCATGCACCGCCAACGTGACGTCAATATCCATCACTTCACCCGGCTTGGCATATGACAAATATTGAGCCGTTGCCCACACCGCTTTACGGCCCGAAGTTCCTTCCATCGCGGCCACAGCGGCGCCAAGTCCACAGCCACCAAAGAGAAAGCCGCCGCCAGTACTAATGCCTTGAACGACGGGCAAAACCC
>JBIKOO010000074.1:0-7153 GCA_044358015.1 Ilumatobacteraceae bacterium | reverse complement strand
GTTCTTCAAGCATGTGCGGGAAGTTCACCGTGAACCCGCTTTGTACACCACTCACGATGAAACAGTTGGGAAATCCTCGACTGTGAAAACCGTGGAACGTTCGAGCTCCATCATCCCAATGTTGAGTGAGTGACTTTCCATCAACACCATAAATTTCGTAACCAGCACGACGACTGAAGTTCGTTCCAACTTCAAAACCAGTTGCGTAAATCAAACAATCAATTTCATATTCAATGCCATTAGCAACGATGCCCTTTTCCGTGATGTAATCAACACCGCGACCATCAGTATCAACAAGTTCAACTGTGGGGCGGTTGAAGGTTGCAAGATAATCATCGTGAAAACACGGACGCTTACAGAACTGGCGATACCACGGCTTGAGATGTTCGGCAGTACTCGGGTCGCTCACAATGTTTTCAACGCGTGCGCGAATTTGTTCCATCTTTTCAAAGTCGGCTAACTCAAGATTTCGTGCCAGACCTTCCGGCGATAAGTCGGGACTTGCATCTTGACGCAACCGAATCAACAAATTGCCAATGATGTCGGTCCAACCATCATTCACCAAATCGACTTCAGCGAATCCACCGCTCACGAGCGCATTGAAATTATCCATGCGTTCTTTTTGCCAGCCAGGCTGCAACGATGCGGCCCATTCGTTGTCGGTCGGGCGATTGTTGCGAACGTCAATAGACGATGGCGTGCGTTGGAATACAAACAGTTGATCAGCAGATGCACCAAGGTGCGGAACACATTGCACTGCAGTCGCACCGGTACCAATGATGCCGACACGCTTACCCTTCAGTTTTGACAAGCCACCAGTTGAGTCACCGCCGGTGTAGTCGTAATCCCAGCGACTGGTATGGAATGTGTGTCCCTTAAAAGTTTCGATTCCCTTGATGCCTGGGAGCTTTGGCCGATGCAGCGGCCCATTAGCCATCACGACAAATCGGGCGCGCATGATGTCGCCACGATTGGTATGAATCAACCAGCGACGATCGGTTTCGTCCCAACGCAATTCGGTCACTTCAGTCTGCAAACAAGCATTGGTATACAGATCAAAGAAACGAGCGATTGCTCGGCTGTGCTCCAGAATTTCGGGAGCATTTGAATACTTCTGCTTCGGGATGTATCCAATTTCTTCGAGCAAAGGTAAGTAGATATACGACTCGACATCGCACGCCGCGCCGGGGTAACGATTCCAATACCAAGTGCCACCGAAGTCGCCACCTTTTTCGATCATGCGAATATCAGTGACGCCAGCTTCACGTAAACGCGCACCGGCTAATAGTCCACCAAAACCTCCACCGATGACCGCTACTTCAACCTCATCAAAAAGTGGCGCGCGATTGAGTGGTTGCACATACGGATCTTCGAGGTACTGATCAAAATCAGAAATGTCAATGTATTGATCGTTACCTTCAGCGCGCAAACGCTTATCGCGCTCAAACTCATACTTCGCCCGAAGCGAATCTGGGTCAAATTCTGTCGTTGTCATATATCCCTCGCTCTAAAAATGATTACTTCAACAAACTCAATGCATCATGATCTAAAACTAAATGGCCGTATTGCGTGGCCATCGTGACGAACAAATCATCACCACGTTCGGTACGTGCCGCCATTGAAGTAGCCAGCACCGTAATGATGAGACCCCAAATAGAACCGAAGCGATAGTCGCGCCAGCAAGTTTCAACGTCGTAGTTGATGCCGACTGCATTCAGTTTCACGCGATACGACTCAACCAGTTGTTTTTCAACTTCACGACGTCGCTCGGGCGAAAAACTGCCGGCGATGAGATAAGCCACATCGACCATACCCAAACCCTCATTAACTGTTTGCCAGTCAACGACCACAAGCGGTGGAGCGTCTGTCTCACGAGCAAACATAAAGTTGTCGGGCCGAAAATCGTAGTGCGCAACTGTCAACGGAGTACCTGAACCCATCGCCCACGATCCAATGACCGGCGCGGCGTCTTCAATCACTTTCAATATCTCGGGTTCAAGACGCGCACCTAAACGCTCAACGAAAGCCGGAAGCAAGAAGCCGTAGATCATCGCCAAATTCGCCGAGCGTTCTTCAAGAGTGCTCGGGTTGACGCCAGATTCAGGAAGAGTCGGGTCACCCCAGCGCGGCGCGTGCAAAAGGACGGCTTGATCGATCGCAAGTTCTGCTTCATCAAGAGTGAGTCCTACGAACTGATCACCTTGCACCGACCCCGAGAGGTCTTCCATGATCAAACAAAACTGTTGCGCTTCAACGTTGAGCGCGGCGTGGTAACACTTTGGTGCTCGCACATTAACCGTCGATGCGATGCGTGAATAGAAGTTGTACTCGGTGACATACGCGGTGCCGCCAAAGCCAGTCGCTCGTGCCGTCTCGTCAAGCGAAGGGAACTTGCCCATCACAGTTTTTGGACGACCTGCCGGGTTGTCCCACTCCAATGAAAAGCGGGCATTACAGCCCGTCTGGCCCGTGCCCACAAAACCCTCAAATGTGCACTTTGTGATCGTTGCCGAACCAGCAATCCCCGAGGCACGCAAAGCCTCGTTCATCCATGGCGCATCGATGGTCGTCGGGTCACTGCGGATGTCAAGTAATTGCCCCATGGACACACCGTAGACCGAAACCTCTCTAGCCTCATAAGGGTGAGTCTGATTCAAGGTTTTCGAGTAGGAATTCAGTTACCCGAGGTCGAGCGCGAAGTGCGGTGGCCCGAATACCTTTCAATGGCCCGAGCTGCCGAAGAGGTCGGTTTTGACTCGATGTGGATTGGCGATCACCTCATTTACCGTGGCGACGGTCGCCCCGAACGCGGACCCTGGGAAGCCTGGACCTTGTTGTCCGCCCTTGCTGCGGTCACCGAGCGCATCGAACTCGGCCCTCTGGTGGCCTGCGTTGGCTTTCACCCACCCGCCCTTCTCGCCAAGATGGCCGCCGGAATTGACGAGGTCAGCCACGGTCGTTTTGTTTTTGGTGTCGGAGCCGGCTGGAATCAGCCCGAATTCGACGCTTTTGGAATCCCCTTTGACCAGAGAGGTTCTCGCTTTGAAGAAGCCTTCACCATATTGCGGACTTTGTGCTCTGGTGAACGCTGCACATTTGCTGGCAGATTTAACGAGGTTGATGATGCCGTGCTTTTGCCCCCACCTCATCGACCAATCCCACTCATGATCGGCTCAATGGGCGAACGCGTTCTTCGCACCGCTCTCCCCCATGCCCAGTGGTGGAATACTTGGTTCGATTGGTTTGGCAATTCGGCTGAAGGATTCGCCGAGCAGAGCCACCACATTTCAAAAATCGCCAGCGAGGTTGGCCGCGATCCCGCAACATTGAAACGCAGTGCGTGCCTACTCGTTATCACCGATGCATCTGCCGGTGAGCGCCCCGTGCCCGAGACGTATACCGCAGCGACACTGAGCGATGTACGTCAACGGGTGATTGAAATGCGCGATGCGGGCGCCGATGAAGTGATTTTGGTGAGTGACCCCATCAACGAATGGTCGGTACGGGCCCTATCAGAGGCCCTGCGGTGAAGTTACGTTTGCCCGCGCTCGCGATAGTAATCGGAATCTCGGTTTCGGTGATTCCCATGCGCTCACTCGTGAGCAGTGCAACCGCGGTTTTATCTAGCACCGACACAGTTTCTGAATTAATCGTTGAACGACTTCCCGGGCGAAGCGCACTGGCCGCAATGTCGCTGATTGAAAATGAACTCGACCTCGAAGCAACAGTTGAGTCAAAAATTGCCAATCGTCTTGAGGTCATTCAACTTGACCAACCAATTAGTCGCGCCGAAGCCGATGCTCTCGTGCAACAACTTATTGACACCGGCAAAGTGGCGTCTGCCGAAATCAACGAGAAGCGTTACGTGGCAACCGCTCCGAATGATCCAGACTACGGATCACAGTGGTATCTCAAAGATTTTGCAACTCCTGGAAGTTTGGGTGTTGGTATCGAAGCAGCCTGGGATCACACCGTTGGATCTACTGATGTAGTCGTTGCAGTCATTGACACTGGCGGCACTGCCCACGCCGACATGAATGGACGACTGTTACCCGGTTACGACTTCTTCTCCAACGACGGCGATGCCACCGATCCCGGAGATGCATCGGACGGATCAAATTGCGCCGCAAGTTCGTCAACGTGGCACGGAACCAAAGTCGCTGGCATCATCGGTGCCAATGTCAATAATGCTCTCGGCATCGCCGGGGTCAACCAACGTTCGTTGATACAACACATTCGAATTCTCGGGCCCTGCGGCGGCGACACTAGCGACGAGGTCAAAGCGATTCGCTGGGCTGCAGGGTTACCAATAGATGGCGTACCACTCAATCCCACACCCGCGCGCGTGATCAATCTCAGTCTTGGTGGTACTGGCGAATGCCTGGTCAGCGAACAAGAAGCAATTGATGCTGCTACTGCCGCCGGCGCAATCGTTGTTGTCGCTGCAGGCAACTCATCGCAGGATCTTGATCAATACCAATTTGCGCCGGCGAATTGCGACAACGTCATTACCGTCGCTGCAACAACAATGACCGGAGCACGCTCTTCATTTTCCAACTTCGGGTCGAAGATAACAATTGCCGCCCCGGGATCAAAGATAGTTACCACGACAGCGAATGATCTTTATACCCCTGGTGACGATTCAAATAGTGGGACGAGTTTCTCTGCGCCCGTGGTAAGCGGAATTATCTCGTTGATGTTGTCGGTCAACCCAGTTCTTGAATACAACGGCATTTTGGCTTTAATGAATCAACCAGGTGTCGCAAACCCGTTTCCATCTGGATCATGTTCGAACAATATCAATGACACCTACTACTGCGGACTCGGAATTCTTGACGCAGCTCACGCAGTTCACGCCGCATTGTCAATCGCACCCGAAGTCTTTTCACCGATGCAACCTCAACGCATGGCGGACACGCGGCAAATAGCCGAGGTCAGCTCAGAGAATCCATTAATTCTTGATGTTCGCGGAACATTTGGACTTCCGACTCAAGGTCTTGAAGCTGTCGTACTTAACGTGACCGCAACCGGTGCAACAAGCAATGGTTTTGTCACCGTCTGGCCGTGTGCCGACACCAAACCGCTCGCGTCTAGTGTGAACTACACGGCCGGCGAAGATATTCCGAACACGGTGATCGCTTCACCCGATCAATACGGAAAGATCTGTCTTGATTCTTCGACCCCAGTGAATTTGCTCGCCGACTTAAGCGGATGGTTCCTCAACGGGGATGGCCTACATACGTTCACTCCACAACGAGCTTTTGACACTCGCAAGACTGGCTTTGTTCTCACCCCCGAAACTCCGTACTTATTGCAAGTAACTGGTTCCTTTGGCTTGCCGTCAAGCGGAGTCAGTTCAGTTGTCCTCAACGTCACCGCAACCGGGGCAACGGCTGCTGGCTACATCACCGTGTGGCCGTGCAACCAACCTCAGCCGTACACGTCAAATCTCAACTATTTGCCGTTTCAAGACATCCCCAATGCAGTCATCGCAACCGTTGATTCAAACGGCCAGGTTTGTTTCGCATCTTCGTCACCGACATTTTTGATTGCCGATATCAGCGGCTGGTTTGCCCAAGGCACCAACCTCAATGTCGTCACGCCGCAACGACTTTTTGATACTCGACCCGCAAAACGAGTCTCCACGTCGCCAACTTATGTTCTTGACCTCTCAACTGCATCCCCCATCAGCCCGGGGACTGCGACTGCTGTTGTACTGAATGTCACCGCCGCTGGCGCGACAAAAGCTGGATTTGCCACCGTCTGGCCCTGTGACCAGCCTCAACCACCCACCTCTAATCTCAACTTTGATGCCAATGAAGACATTCCCAACCTCGTGATCACCAAAGTCAGCGCAGTTAATACCGTTTGTTTCAGCGCATCCGCCCCGGTGCACCTACTTGCCGATCTCTTCGGTTGGTTTATGCCGTAGTCACACTTTTGAATTTTCAAGCTCCATCTTCTTGAGCAAAACTAAACGGTGCTGTAGACGTGCTAGTCCCAAGCAATTAGCCTGCAATACGTCAGGAGCAAGCGGTGAGTATCAACTTTCGAGGATCACGACAAGCATTCATAAGTTTCGTCAGCCTTGCAATCGCACCGCTATTGGTTGCTTCCACATTCGCGATCTCGCCAGTAGTCGCATCAGCCCAAACTGAACTCCGACTTCCTACTACTCAGGGTGCGACTCAACGTTACATCGTCACAGTTTCGAAATATGCCGATGTCTTCAACGTTGCGAACGAAGTTGAAGCCGCTGGGGCGATCGTCTACAAGAGGTTTACCAAAGTGATATCCGCCTTTGCCGTGTCGCTTTCATCCGCTCAAGCTTTCGTCCTTGCCCGCGATCCACGAGTCACAAGTATTGAAGTTGATCAGACAGTTTCGCTTGACACATTCGAGGCACCAATGCCCGTCCCCTCAATGACGGGCAATCTCATTCCTGGTCGCTACATCATTTCGTTGCGACCTGAAGCCAACCAAATTGCCAAAGCCAGTGTCATCAACATTCTTGGCAATTCAATCATCGCAACTTTTTCGCAGTCGATGAACGGCTATGTTGCTCATCTCACACCAACTCAAATCAAAGCTCTCTCGGCTAACCCCGCTGTTGAATACATTGAACAGGATCAAATCATTTCGATAAGTAGGGATCAGATCAACCCACCTTGGGGGCTCGACCGAATTGACCAACCCAACCTGCCACTTGATGGCCACTACGTCAGTCTCTCAGATGGTGCTGGTGTCACTGCATACGTCGTCGACACGGGTATCGCTGACCATGCCGAATTCGGTAATCGCCTCGTCACTGGGTTCACGGCCATTAACGACACCAACGGAACCACCGACTGCCATGGCCACGGGACCCACGTTGCCGGAACAATTGGAAGCGAAAATTACGGAGTCGCTGATGCGGTCACTCTCGTACCCGTTCGGGTTCTTGATTGCAAGGGCAGTGGAACTACCTCCTCGGTCATCTCCGGCATTGACTGGGTAATTGACAATCATGATGTAGGTGAACCCGCCGTTCTCAACTTAAGTCTCGGGGGCAGTAAAAGCTCGACACTTGAAGCAGCCGTGCGGAAAGCAATTGAAAAGGAAATCGTTGTTGTCGTAGCAGCTGGCAACAACGGTCTTGACGCTTGCAATTTTT
>JBIKOO010000148.1:0-3113 GCA_044358015.1 Ilumatobacteraceae bacterium | reverse complement strand
GCTTCGGTTTCGGACGGGGCACTGGTTTCGTCGCTTGAGCTTCCGCCGCCGCAAGCTGCAGCGAAGGACAGCAAGCTGACCAATGTGACCCCAAGAATTCGGCGAGTGCGCCGACTGGACTGACCATATATCTTCAAGTTTCCCCCTTGTTATGGTGCCTTTTGGCAGATCGGCGGATCGAACCGCCCCTATCTCTCGGTGACTGAAGAAGCGGGCAGACCGAAATCTTCACCCCGACCCACTGACACCGATGTGACGATAGTAACGCACTTTGGCTAATGGTACTAATTATCTTTTCGGATTTATTTCAGGTCGATCGCTGATGTGGGGGATCGGGAGATCACAATGAAGCCGTGGGTGACGAGGCAGTTTTGCGAACAGATGGAATTGAGGTTCCGTTGGCGCGCCGATTGGACTCTTCTAACCCACGGTTCGCTCAGATCATGACCTTGCACCGTGAAGCGATAACCCGTCGTCGCCCGACATACCGTGACCCATTGAGTGGATACTCGGTCTTTACCGCCAAGTTCTTGGCCGATCGGGGCTATTGCTGTGCGAGTGGTTGCCGTCATTGCCCCTTCGAGCAATTACCTTAGGGCAAGTAGCAAAGCGATGGAGAAGACATGGTTGACAAGTTGATGCGCAAATTTCTAGTTGCTGCTGGGAAGCCAGTTTCGTTGGGGTCAATTCCAACCGATGACACGTTGGGGTGGGATAAAGACTCGGCCAAGGGCGAGTTAGCCAAGACCATTGGTTTGATGGCTTTCGAACAGCATCGTTTAATGGCTGAAGCCCAACAGAGTTTGTTGATCGTCTTACAGGGTCGTGATGCATCGGGTAAGGACGGTCTCGTTCGCCATGTGATGACCGGTATGAATCCAGCTGGAGTCCAAGTCACGAGTTTCAAGGTTCCTGCTGGCGTTGAGAAGATGCACGATTACTTATGGCGATGCCATGCGGCTTGCCCGGCTAAAGGCGAAGTTGGAGTCTGGAATCGCAGTCACTATGAAGATATTTTGGTGCCGCGAGTGAAGAACCTTGTTGATGAAGAAACCTGGGCCCGTCGATATCGGCATGTTCGTGATTTTGAGCACATGTTGGTCGATGAAGGTACGAGGGTGATCAAGTTCTACTTGCACGTGTCTCACGATGTACAACGGCAAAGACTGCAAAAGCGTATTGACAATCCGGAAAGTAGTTGGAAGCACGATCCGAGCGATTTGTCTGACCGCAAAATCTGGCCGCTCTACGAAAATGCTTACGAGGATGTGATGCGCGAAACCTCTCGCCCTCATGCGCCGTGGTACGTGATTCCCGCCGATGTCAAATGGGCACGCGATTTGATCGTGGCCAAAATCATCTTGAATGCTCTGCAAGAGATGGACCCACAGGTGCCAGCGCCAGATCATTCTTTGAAGGGTATTACCGTCGAGTAGCACGGAGGTTTCTCAACTTTCAGGATTCAGTGCTTTACAACTTGTTCAGAATGGCAATAGGGCGCCTCGAGGTCGGAGCGTCTACATTTAAGGAAGCAACGTCGCATGCGCAGGCATTGGCGTGAAATCATTGAAGGGAAACTTGTGAGCAACGAGCGCGAGATCATGACATGGGAAATTTTCGGCCAGGCCTCTCGGGTGTTGGCTCAGATGGTCGCCGAAGATGGCTACGACCCAGACATGATTTTGTCGATTGCTCGCGGTGGCCTTCTGATTGGCGGCGCCCTTGGATACTCGCTAGCAGTGAAAAACGTTTACACGATGAATGTTGAGTTTTATACGGGTGTTGATGAGCGCCTTGAAGTGCCGCGCATTCTTCCCCCAGCACCAGATTTTGTTGACCTTGGCGACGCCAAGATTTTGATCGCTGATGATGTCGCCGATACCGGGCATACGTTGCGCAGTGTGCAGAAGTTCTGTGAAGGAAAAGTCGGCGAAGTTCGAACCGCGGTCTTATATGAAAAGCCCCATTCGGTCGTGCAGGCTGATTACGCGTGGAAGAAGACCGATCTGTGGATCAACTTCCCGTGGAGTGATAAAGATCCCTTTATCACTCGCGATGGTTTCGTTAAAGACGCCTGATTGTTAGCGACGCTTTCATCAACGACCCGGTGCACCCGCACAATAAGTGTTGTCGTACACAGTTGAAACATCGTCGGTGATTTCAACACCCTGGGCCGCGTAAATCGGTTGCAAAATGTCGTACAACTTTTGCACCTTGGCTTCATCAAATGAACAGTAGGTGCCGTCGGGACTGTTGGCGCCGATTTCGAGTTCATCAAGTAGTTGCAACCCAAATGTATTGAGTTCGGGGCTCAATCTCCAGAAACCGTCGTACGTGTTATTGATCTCAATCATCTTGTCGGTGACTGGAGTTGGATCGTTGTAGTAATCAACCCAGGCCTGTGCCAACTTGGGAATAAACAGTTTGAGGCAGGCGTCAAGTTCGGTGACGCGGCTTTGCAACATGGTGATGGACGACGGATAGTTGTCGTAGCCAAGTTGGCCGACCGTAAAGAACGACACGTCAGATGGTGCACCATCTTTCCAGGGGATGTCATTTTCGTATTTGTAAATCTCGTTAGTTGCGAAACCCTGCTGTAGCAATTTCCCGGAGGCTGCAACCCATGCCGCATCAGAACCGTTGTAACTCGGATCGCTTTGATCAGCGGTGATGTAACCCTTCTCAATGAAGTAGTCGATATAGGCGAGGCCAGGGAAGTGAATGTAACTTGCGCCGGTAGTTGCAAGGTCTTGCGGTTTTTGCACGTCAAACTGCGTGGGGTCCCACATCACCATGATGGGATCTTTGTCAAGGGTTTTGGCGATGGCGACAAGTGGAAGTGCCGCCGAATCCTTAATGACGTCGGCAACGCTAATGAAGGCCATGTCAGCTTTGCCGTTGACAAGAACAGCACTATTGCGCATATCGGCGTTTCTCGCCAGAACTTCCACTTCTTGTAATCCACCAACCGCGTATGCCGCTTGCACTGGACCGGAATACGACATGGAATCTTTGCTCGCAGTTCCATTGGCGCCAATCAGTTGGTACACGCCGCCGTGTTCAAGTTCGGGAAACCAGTCGGTTTGAATGGTCAATTTGCTGGGGCAAGCCCC
>JBIKOO010000001.1:0-152976 GCA_044358015.1 Ilumatobacteraceae bacterium | reverse complement strand
CTGGACCGGAATACGACATGGAATCTTTGCTCGCAGTTCCATTGGCGCCAATCAGTTGGTACACGCCGCCGTGTTCAAGTTCGGGAAACCAGTCGGTTTGAATGGTCAATTTGCTGGGGCAAGCCCCATCTCCGGTCGAAGCACTGTTTGACCCGTCATCTGATCCGCAGGCAACGAAGAACGCTGAAGCTGCAAATAGCGAAGTTGCGATACTGGCGGTTCGGAGTTTCATGTTTTTCCTTTGAGCGACGCGCGAATTTTAAACGATGATTGTGTATGAGCCAAGTTGGAGTCGTGCCAATTTCGGATGGCTCGAGAAGTGGCCCAGCCGATGAGGATGAACATCAATATTCCGAACAGGGAAGCAGTAATTGTGCCCGCAAACATTTCGGGACGTTGAATGGCTTGTTGCTGTCGGGTGCGAATGTAATAGCCAATGCCTTTTTCACCTTTGGCGAAAAAGAAATCTGCGACCACTGAACCGATAACCGCACTTCCTGATGCAATGCGAATTCCGGTCATCAATGAGGGCAGCGCACTGGGGAATTCGAGTTTGATCAGGCGGGTCCAGCGACTGGCATGGTTGAGCGTGAATAGGTCGTGTAGTGATCGATCAGTTGACTGAAGTCCAAAAAGCATGTTCGTTATGACGGGGAATATCGCCACCAAAACGGTGACCACCAAACGCACGCCAAGTTCTTCTCCGAAAAGCTCGGTGAGAAGTGGTGTGATTGCGAGAATCGGTACGGTCTGCAACAGGACTGCATATGGAAAGAGAGATCTTTCAATTCCCCGAGACAAATTCATAAGAACCGCGATAAAGACACCAAGGGCGATCGCGATGGATAAACCGAGAAGAGTGACCTTGACTGTAGGCCACATATAACCAAGGATCGGCCGTAGACCATTGACCTTGTCGTTGATGGGCATAAAGCCATCAGTGATGATTTCGTGGGGATACGGGAGTGCATTTCTGCGTTGCACTGGATTGTCGTAATTGAATTTGGCATAGAGATACCAAATGGTTAGGAAAACGATCAATGTGGTGAGAGGTAGCAATACCGCAGAAAGTCGGTGGCGAATTTTCAGTTGATCGTTACTCATGAGTGAGCAATCTTTAAGTCGCTGCTGATGCGCCCGCATATTTCGGCGAATTCTGGGCTGTAGCGAATTTCGGGTAGGCGGGGAAAAGGAAATTGAATATGGTGCTCGGCAACGATACGGCCAGGCTGAGCCGACATGACCAGCACTCGCGTTGACAAGAAAACCGCTTCCTGAATGCTGTGGGTGATGAATAAGCCAGCAAACTTTTCAAGTTGGAAAATACTGAGCAACTCATCATTCAGATGTTCGCGAGTCATCTCATCAAGCGCGCCAAATGGTTCATCAAACAAGAAAACCTGCGGCCGCGACACCAATGAACGCGCTAACGAACAGCGCATCTTCATACCACCAGATAATTGGTGGGGGTACTTAGATTTATGGTCGTCGAGTTTGACCAGATTGATGGCCTGTTGTGCGAGTTCAAGTCGCTGTTCTTTTCCAATACCTTGTAATTCGGCATTGAGTTCCACATTTCTTTGCACGTTTCGCCACGGCAATAAAACTGAATCCTGAAAAACGTACCCAAGACTTGTTCGATCAACCTCACAAGTTCCAGATGTCTGAGCCTCGAGCCCAGAGATGATTCGTAGCAACGTACTCTTGCCACAACCAGATGGTCCAACTATGGTCACGAACTCGCCGCGTTCAATAGTGAGGTCAACATCATCAATGGCTTGGGTGCCATCGGGGAAAGTCATGGAAATATTGCTCAGACTTAACGCGGTCATATGTGTGTCCACAAATTGTTCGCCTCAAGAACTTTCTTGAGTGTGATTGATTGATCGGTCATCAATCCATCAACTCCGAGGTCGATGAGACGCTGCATATCGTGAGCGACGTCAATCGTCCACACATGAATTGGTTTCCCGGCCGCCTGAGCGCTTCGTACTGTTCGCGATGTCACAACTGGAATTGGTCCCTGTCGCATAGGGACCTGCAAGCACGAAGGCTCGCTCGGAACGTTGCCAGCTATCCAGCGGACGACTTCAATGGGGCTAGCGCTGGTGCACACCTGATCATCGAGAGCCACTCGAAACTGCGAGATGCGTTTGTGACTGAATGAACCAATGCAAACTCGGGGCAGTGCATTGGATTTCTTGAGCACATCAATTAAGGGTTGAACCGTGGGGTCACTCTTCGAATCAATATTGAGAAATGCCTCGGGAAATTCTTCAAGAAGCTCAGACAACAAAGGGATCGGTTCTTTGCCGTCAACGCGTGCTTGTGAAACTTCCTGCCAAGTCATTTCATTGATGCGACCCTTGACCCCGCACGTGCGAAACAAGTCGTTGTCATGAAATGCGACCAAAACGCCATCTTTGGTCAATTGCACATCAGTTTCAAGGTACCGATAACCAAGTTCTATGGCATGACGAAATGCCGGAATCGTGTTTTCAGGAAGATCTTTGGTGCCGCCACGATGGGCGAAGGCAATGAACTGGCCATCGTGATGCGGGGCTAGATAGGGATGGACGTGGGATGGCCGAAGTGTCACCCTCTAAGTATTCCGTGTCAGGACTACTGTTGGCGGTATGGACAGTATGGAGATCACTCGTATTCCTATTTGTGGCGAACGCTGGAATTCTTCTGGGAGTTCGATTGATGTCGTGGACCCCTATCAGCACAAGGTCATCGGTCGAATCCCGGCCTGTACGTCGGTCGAAATTGATCGGGCGGTCGCTCAGGCTCGAGGTGCTTTAAAGCGTGGTTTGCCGCAATGGCAACGCGCGAAAATTCTCGATGTGGCAGCAGTTCGACTGGCAGCACGTCGTGAGGAATTTGCGCAGTTGATTGCTCGTGAATCGGCGAAACCTATTCGCACTGCCCGTATCGAAGTTGACCGAGCGGTTGGCACATTTGAGTTCTCGGCAGCAGAAGCCCGAAAATTGGCCGGCGAGATGATTCCAATGGAGGCCCTTGCCGCTGGCGAAGGAAAGATCGGTTTCACATTGAGGGTTCCGGTTGGGGTCATAGGAGCGATCGCCCCATTCAACTTTCCTCTCAATTTGGTGGTGCACAAAGTTGGCCCAGCGATTGCCGCGGGTTGTCCAATCATTTTGAAACCAGCCTCGCAGACACCCTTCACATCAATCGCGCTAGCGGAGATGTTGATTGATGAATGTGGTCTTCCGTCTGACTGGTTGCACGTTGTGACTGGGGGCGGGTCCACAGTCGGCAATGCCCTCGTTGATCATCCTGATATCGCCCTCATCACTTTTACGGGCTCTCCCGAAGTCGGTTGGAGCATTCGTTCACGGGCTCCGCGTAAAAAAGTTGGTCTTGAACTTGGAAACAACGCGCCGATTGTTATTGAGGCTGATGGCGATTGGAAAACAGCGGCCGCGAAGATTCGGCTTGCTGGTTTTTCTCATGCAGGTCAATCGTGTATTTCCACTCAGCGAATTTTCGTTCATTCGTCCATCGCTGCAGACTTCACACGCGAACTCATTTCTCAAGTTTCAACATTGGTTGTCGGTGACCCACTTGACGAAGCAACTGAGGTATCGGCCTTGATTTCTTTGGCTGAAAGAGATCGAGTGGCATCGTGGATTCATGAAGCAACAACACAAGGAGCGACGATTGCTTGTGGCGGAACGCTTGATGAGAACGGCGTGTTGTTGCCGACGATCATTCTGAACGCCCGACCTGAAATGAAAGTATGTTCGTGTGAAGTTTTTGGACCAGTAGTTACTGTCACGACTTATGACGAAGTAAGCAATGCCCTAGAAATGGCCAACGACAGCGATTTTGGTTTGCAAGCGGCAATCTTTACATCCCGAATTGATACGGCACTTCAAGCAATCAAAACCCTTGATTTCGGCGGCGTTGTTGTTAATGACGTTCCGACATTTCGTGCTGATCAACAGCCATATGGAGGTTTGCGCGATAGCGGGAATACACGTGAAGGTCCCGCTTACTCGGTGAAGGAAATGACCGAGATACGCATGGTGATGTTGGGCGCTTAAATGGTGCGCCCTGCATCCTTCCAATATTCATCTTTCAACAGACGCTTGTACAACTTTCCAGTTGGGTGACGGGGCAGTTCAGTTCGGAAGTCAATTGAACGAGGGCACTTCACGTCGGCGAGTTGAGATTTGCAATAGGCGATGAGTTCAATTTCGAGAGCCTTGGCTTCTTCGGCTGATGCCGGCATCGTGACTGGTTGTACAACTGCTTTCACTTCTTCGCCGAAATCATCATTGGGCACGCCGAATACGGCAACGTCAACGATCTTGGGGTGAGTGACGAGGGCATTTTCTGCCTCTTGTGGGTAGATGTTGACACCGCCCGAAATAATCATGTATGCCTTGCGGTCGGTGAGGTACAAGAAGCTGTCGGCATCCAGGTAACCGACATCGCCGAGTGTGCTCCAACCTTTGGGGTGACGCGAACTCTTGGTCTTTTCGGCATCGTTGTGATACTCGAAAGTTGCTCCACCTTCAAAGAAAATGGTTCCGCTCTCGTAGGCGGGAAGCTCTTGGCCGTCGTCACCACAAATATGAAGGGTGCATCCGATTCCGACGCCAACGGTTCCTTCATGTTCCATCCACATATCGCTATTGCAATAAACAAACCCGTTGCCTTCAGTACCGGCGTAATACTCGTGAATGATGCGTCCAAACCACTCGATCATTTGCTTCTTGACCGGAATGGGGCACGGGGCGGCGGCATGAATGACGGCCTGCAGTGACGAGACGTCGTACTTTGCGCGAATTGCGGGATCAAGTTTGAGTAGTCGCACGAACATGGTGGGTACGACTTGGCTATGCGTAACTTGATGATTTTGTACCGCTGCAAGGTATTGCTCGGGGTCAAAATGCTCCATGACAACCGCGGTGCAACCCATACTTTGTGAGGCCATTGTGAAACGCAATGGGGCTGCGTGGTACATCGGAGCGGGTGAGAGATACACGCTGTCTGGAGTAAATCCGAAAAGCATGGTCAAAGTTGGGGCAACGGTTGTTGGCGTCCCGTCTAATGGAAGATTAGGGAATTCCTTCGTGACCCCTTTGGGGAGTCCGGTGGTTCCTGACGAATACAACATGTCAATACCGGCGATGCGGTTCTCGAGCGGTGCATCTGATTGCTGAGCGACCGCATCCTCATAACTTTCATAACCAGGGATGACACCATCAAGCATGAGTCGCATGGCGACATTTGGTGTGCCAGCGACGATTTCAGCTGCTTGATCTGCTTTGTACTTAGACGTGATGAAAGCCTTCGCATCACAATCATTCAAGATGTAGGTGAGTTCGTTACTCGTGAGCCGGGATGACGCGGCTGTGTACACGAGACCAGCGAATTGGCAACCCCAGAGAATCTCGAGATAGCGATCGTGGTTCTCCATGCACAGCGCGACGTGATCGCCGGGTTGCAGTCCCGCAGCCCGAAATAACTGTGAGAGGCGGTTGGCAGCAGCGTTGAGTTGAGCGAACGTCTGGGTGTAACCCGAACTAGGAACAACGAGCGCAAGTTTGTTGGGGTGGGTAGCGGCGTGGACTCCGATATGCATGATTAGAACAGTAGTGCGATTACCCTCGTCTAGATGGAGTCGTCAGGTCGAGGTTCGCGCTGGGCTAAGGACCGGTTTGCCCAACTGATTGGCGAGAGCGGTCTCATTCCCCTGGATGAAATGTCATTTTTGATCTCGGCTGTGGTGCCTGCTGGTCAGGCACTGATTGACACAGGTGCTTGCGAAGCGGGAATCATTGAGCAACTGTCGCGGCTTGATGAATTGGCAGCAGCAGTGCCATCTCCAACCTTTGCCGGAATCGCCCAGTTTCTGTTCACCGGAGCGGACGCATTTGTGGGTAACCGGGCCGAGTACTACGACCCTGACAATTCACTTCTGTCGAGGGTGCTCGATCGGCGCGCTGGGATTCCGATTTCACTATCGGTGATCATGATGGAAGTTGGACGACGTTTAGGTGTACCGGTCGTTGGGATTGGAATGCCTGGGCATTTCTTGGTGGCTTTGACTCCTTCCGGCGGTGGAATTCCTGAAACCTTTGCTGATCCCTTTCAGGAGGGGAGGATCTTGGACGCAGGGCAATGTCAGGAGATCTTTCGCCAAATGACTGGAGGGCAGCAGACGTTTCACCAAGGTTTTTTGGCCCCTGTGCACCCCATGGCCATCGTGGAGCGCATGTTGAACAACTTGAAGGCGATTTACATCTCGCGCTCGGATCATGAGGGTTTGCGCAATGTGATGACTTTGCGCTCCTACTTTCCGGGGTTGGGCAAAACTGAGCGAGACGAATTCCTGCGGTTGATGGCACCGTTTAACTGAAGGCCTTTGATCCCAAATCCCTGTATCCGATACCGAAACTGCTGAAATGTTTGGCTAAGTTACCGAAGGGTACTTTTAATTCAGCAAGTTGTTCATCTAAACACGTCCATCAGTACATCTAGCAAGGGGTTTTCCATGAGCACAGCAACCGCCACTTTGACAGCCGATGAACGTCGGGTCTCTGACCTAGTCACCGAACTCTTAACTGAGTTTCCGCCGAAGTCCACTGACCCAGTTGTTTTCTTGGGTGCTCAGTTCGATAAGGGCTTGGCTTGGGTGCATTTTGAGGAAGGGTTTGGTGGGCTTGGACTCAACCCGAAAATGCAACGAGCAATTAACGAGCGAATTTACGCTGAAGGCGCACCGAACCCCGTTGCCCGAAATCCCATTGGTCACGGCATGTGTGGTCCGACGGTTGCGGTGTGGGGATCAGCTGAACAAAAGAAGCGCTATTTGCGACCGCTTTTCACCGGTGAAGAAGTGTGGTGCCAGTTATTCTCCGAGCCCGGTTCGGGTTCCGACTTTGCAGGTTTGTCGGCCAAAGGTGTGCGCGATGGCGATGAATGGATCGCTAACGGTCAAAAGGTATGGACTACCTTGGCGCATTTGTCGCGTTGGGGTCTCTTGATTGTTCGTACCGATTCTGAGGCAGTGAAGCACGCGGGAATGACTGCCTTTGTCGTTGACATGCAGGCTCCTGGTGTTGAAGTTCGCCCGTTGTATCAGATCACTGGTGAGGCCGAATTCAACGAGGTGTATTTCACCGATGTTCGGATTCCGCACAGTGAAATGTTGGGCAGCGTTGGAGATGGATGGCGCGTCTCGCTGACCACTTTGATGAATGAACGAGTATCAATTGGTGGAGCGATTCCGGGCAAGGGCTCAGGAGCGATTCGTGATGCGGTCAAGGTTTGGAATTCGTTGTCCGTTGACCAACGCGACCCCGCAACGCGCGACGAACTCATGAAGTTGTGGGTTCGTGCTGAATTGCTCAGGCTCACCAATATTCGTGCCTCGCAGAATCGAAAAATGGGCGATCCGGGACCTGAAGGTTCAATCGCGAAATTGGCGATGGCCGAACTTCACAAAGACATCTATTCATTTGCGGTATCGATGATGGGCGCCGATGGAATGTTGTTCCCCAGCGGTTATCAGATGATCCGACCTGAACACGCCATGGGATTAGAAAACCCACAAAAGGCTTTCTTACGCAGTCGCGCCAACTCAATTGAGGGTGGTACGAGTGAAGTGATGCGCAATATCTTGGGTGAACGAGTTCTTGGTCTGCCTGGTGATGTGCGTGTTGACCGAGATATGGCCTGGAGTAAAGTTCCGCGGAACTGAGGTCTTCAACGTCCGGTTTGCAACAAGATGCCGACGAACATTGCGCCAAGCGATGTGAGTAGTCCAAGCGCTCCACCTAGCGCTAACGCCAGTTTGGTTCTGCCGACCGAATGAATGACTGCGAACATTGCAGTTGCCATCGCTAGCAAAACGTGGACGAACATCGTGACTTGGTATTCAGTCGACATATCGCCGACTTGGATCTCGAGAATGTTCCACATTCCGGTGACAACGACGACGGCAAATGCTGGCCATGCCACTCGGGCAAATCCGTTAGCGGCGACCTTGAGTGTTTCTGGCGCGACTTGACGGAGTTTGGGAACGAGAGCACCAAGAACGATTTGTCCGCCGACCCACACCGATGCCGCGAGGACGTGTAGAAAAAGTCGAATGGAGTCGGCTGAAGGCGAAATCATCTGACGAGTCTGTCACAAACTGGCGAGAACAGCGCTTGCAGCTAAGGCGCGGTCATCGACGTGCGGGCGGTTGACGAGTGAACCACCAGACATCACTGTGATTGCAGTTTCGATCGCTGTTTGCAGGTCGCGCAGATTTCGTGGGGGAGGAAAGTACTCGTCTTCTTCGGTGTAGCGAACTTCTTCAACACCATTGGTTGGAGATAGTCGCGCAATAACCGCGTCTACAAGTTCTTCTGGGGCCGATGCTCCGGCTGTCACTCCAACGATGCCGTGAAGATCAGCAGGAAGTTCGTTTTCGGTGTTAATTCGAAAGACCTTTTCGCAGCCAGCTTCGCGAGCAAGTCTTTCAAGGGCGCGGGTGTTCGATGAATTAGCCGAGCCGATCACAATGATGGCGTTGCAACGGGGGGCCATTGACATTAGTGCTGATTGACGATTCGTTGTAGCGAAACACAAATCACTTCGACCAGGTGTCCACACTTTTGGAAAACGTTCTTGTACTCGCACAGCAACTTCGGCCCAGTCGCGGTGCGACAGAGTTGTTTGTGCAAGTAGCGCTACCGGTTCGCTGAACTCGGGAAGCGCGTTGACTTCTTCAATGGACTCAACGCGGGAAATTGCATCGGGGGCCACCGCCATCGTCCCGACAGCTTCTTCGTGACCCTCATGTCCGACATAAACAATACGAAATCCCTTGGCTGATCGAACTTTGACTTCGTGGTGCACTTTTGTAACGAGTGGGCACACTGAATCAACCACGACCGAACCGCGTGCCCGAGCGGCTTCAACGACCTCTGGAGCAGAACCATGAGCCGACAACATGATGGGCTTCCCTAGTGGGACCTCGTTGATGTCGTCGACGAAAATGACTCCGAGTTGCTCAAATCGTTCAACGACCAGTTTGTTGTGGACGATTTCGTGGTAGCAGTAGACCGGAGCATCAAAACTACGAACCATCCAGGCCAATGCTTTGATCGCCATTTCAACGCCTGCACAAAAGCCACGTGGGGCGGCAAGCAAAACGCGATCGACATTCACAAGTGCGAGGCTAATGCTCAAGCGCTCACATTGAGAGAATGTGTGTCAACAGCGCAGGTAGCCTGTGAAATATGTCCGTGAAGCAATCAGCACCCGTTGTGGTTGCGGTCACTCCAAACTCTCCGGCGGCACAGTCAGGGTTGCAACCCGGAGATGAAGTCATTCGGCTCAACGGCATGGTGCCGCGAGACATTATTGAATGGCGTTTAATGGCTGACGAAGCCGAAGTCGAGATTGATTTTGTGCGGGGTGGTTTAGAGATGCAGACCACCGTGACGAAGAGTGCGGGCGAGACTCTGGGGGCCGAAGTTGCGAGTGCATTGTTCGACCGGGTCCGCACGTGCGACAACCATTGCGCATTTTGTTTTATCTATCAATTACCTCCCGGTATGCGAAAGAGTCTGTACCTGAAAGATGATGACTATCGGTTGAGTTTCCTGTACGGAAATTTCACAACGTTGACGCGTTTCACCGAGGCTGACCTCGAGCGAGTCATCACCGAAGGCTTGTCACCATTGAACGTGAGCATTCACGCCACTGATCCACACGTTCGCAGCGAGATGTTGCGTAACCCTCGAGGTGGGATGAGTCTTCGATGGCTCACGCAATTACTTGAACATGACATCACGGTTAATGGGCAAATCGTGGTGTGTCCAGGTATCAATGATGGAGCGGTTCTCGAAGATTCAATGATCGGAATTCTTGATCGATATGCCGATTTGCATCATGTGGCACTAGTGCCACTTGGCATCAGTCGTTACAACAACGAGTCATCAATGCGTGCCCACACGCAAGAAGAAGCTCGTCAAGTTGTTGACCTAGTACATCGGTGGCAAGAAATTTTCTTGACCCATGTGGGACATCGCATGGTGTTTGCTGCTGATGAGTACTACTTGATGGCAGGAATGGTCTTCCCTCCTGGCGAACATTACGAAGGCTTCGGTTTGCATGAAGATGGAATCGGTATGGCGCGTACCTTCGAGTGGGAGTTTGATGGTCGCCTTGAAGTTCCTACTGGTCCCCAGAGCGGGTTCTTCGCAGCAGTCGATGGCGCTCCGGCCGAGGGATATCGCGCCCCGCGAAACCCCGCTGGTGATACTGGTTTGAGGGGATGCGGGGGATCGCAGGACGTTGGTTCGACAACGATTTCATTGACTCCACGACGAAACGCTCCTGTCGGGATTTTGACAGCGCCCTATGGGGCTCAGGTTTTGCGGCCCCTGATTGAGCGATGCGGGCGTTCTGATGTGCGTCTCGTCACTGTTGAAAATGAGTTCTTTGGTGGAAATACAGCGGTGACTGGCCTGATGGTGGGTCAAGACATCGCTCGGGTGCTGGATAATGAGCCCGAAGGGCATCGATATTTGCTTCCGGACGTGTGTTTATCGGAAGGTCGTTTCCTTGACGGCTTGACGACGGCAGACTTACCCCGTCCTGTTGAGGTCATCCCGACCGACGGAATTGCCTTACGGCGAGCATTGGAATTAACAAAATGAGTGAAGAAGTAGAAATCCAACTACCCGTAGCGGTCATTGTTGGTCGTCCCAATGTTGGCAAGAGCACCCTTTTCAATCGTGTCATCGGCGAACAAGCGGCAATTGTCGAAGACCGCCCTGGTGTTACCCGTGACCGTAAAGAACTTGAGGCAAATTGGCTAGGCCATCGCTTCATGCTTGTCGATACGGGTGGTTGGATGCCAGGTGGCAGCGAACTTGACGTCAAAGTCAGTCGTCAAGTTGAGGCAGCGGTTCGCAATGCCGACCTCGTGATTTTTGTTGTTGACGGATCGGTCGGTGTCACCGACGATGATGAACTCATGGCCAGTTGGCTGCGCAAGTCGGCTGCAACCGTGATGTTGGTTGTTAACAAAGCCGACAATGATCGTCGCGAAGCTGATCGTTGGGATTTCTTATCACTCGGTCTCGGTGACCCGTATCCCGTTAGCGCCTTGCACGGTCGACGGGCCGGTGACTTACTTGATGAAGTGATTGTGCGGATGCCGTCGTCGCCACTGAGCGAGGAATACATTCCGAATTACGGGCTTGATCAAGAGATCATTCCAGTTGGTGAACAGAAGCCGCCACGTGTTGCTCTTGTTGGTCGTCCGAACGTTGGTAAGAGCACATTGTTCAACCGCTTAGTCGGTGAAGATCGAGCAGTTGTTCATGACATGCCCGGCACGACTCGTGACTCGATCGACACTTTGGTTGAGACCGAAGATGGGCCCGTCGTATTCGTCGACACGGCAGGTATGCGTCGTCGCTCGCGCATTGATGACTCTGCCGAGTACTACTCGCTGGTTCGTGCGTTACGCGCGGTTGACGGTTCAGACATTGCATTATTCGTGATCGATGCAACTCAAGGCATTACTGCACAAGATCAGCGCCTCGCTGAACGAATTGACGCTGCCGGATGTCCGATCGTCATCATGTTGAACAAGTGGGAACTCATTGATGATGCTGAAGAGCGTGAGCGAATTGATCTTGAAGTCAAGCGCAAACTCTATTTTGTGGACGATGCCCCAGTTCTGAAGGTGTCGGCCCTGACGGGTAAAGGTGTGCACAAATTGCGTCCCGTCTTGCAAGAAGCGATTTTGCAATACCACCGTCGCATCCCGACTCGTGATGTGAATCGAGTGATTGCTGATGCGCAACAGCGTCAAGCAGCAGGTGGAGGCGCTCGCGTGATGTACGCATTGCAGGGAGCCACCGACCCGCCGACATTTACGTTGTTCGTGAATCGCGAGTTGCCACACACTTACTTGCGTTACCTTGAGCGAAGTATTCGCGAAGCATTCAACTTTGGCTCAACTCCATTGAAGTTGCGAGTGCGCAAGCGGACTGACTGATTGCCATGCCTTTTTGCGAAGACTGTGCCAAGTATTGGGCACCTAGCGCTATGTCTGCCGATGGAACGTGTCCGACCTGTCAACGGGTCCTTGAAGCGCCACAAATTGTTAGTACGGTTCCGACACATCGCAAGGTGACCGCTGAGAACATCAACTTGCGTCAGTTGGCAAATGGTCTCGATGACGGCGATGATGCAAAAGCGCCGTGGCATTTCAAACTCTTGGTCGTGGCTTTGTGCGGATATCTAGGATGGCGCGTTATCCAAATCTTTGTTTGAGATACGTCTAATGTTGCCTGATGAGCAATATTCCGGTTCCACCTCCGCCAGGAGCTCCTGGTTATCAGTCGGCCTCAACTCCAGTCGCAACACCAGTCGTAACTCCAACTAGTCAGTTTCATGGAGTTCAGTACTACGTTCAGATTCCTGGCATGCATGGACAAACGTTCAGTTTTGACCAATTGAGTTCCATGGCGGTCCAACGAGTTCTGAAGCCTGGGTCGTTGGTGCAAGTTGTTGGTGAGCCGTATTGGTCGCCTGCTTCGGCCGTACCCGGGGTATTTAGCGATAAGAGTTACATCGCAGCGATGATTTTGGCTTGGTTTTTGGGAGTTTTTGGCGTTGATCGCTTTTACTTGGGCTACACCGGGATTGGTCTGGCGAAGTTATTCACTTTTGGAGGTCTGGGTATTTGGGCCTTCATCGATTTCATCCTGATCGCTCTGCGACGAGTTCCGGATCGGCAAGGTAAACCCCTTTCCTGATTTAGGGAGAGGCGACGCTAGGCTCGTCTGCACATAACTCGGGCTGTGGCGCAGCTTGGTAGCGCGCTTGACTGGGGGTCAAGAGGTCGCAGGTTCAAATCCTGTCAGCCCGACACAATGACGGCAGGCTCCGGAAACGGAGCCTGCCGTGTTATTTCCCCGTGATGTTTCTTGCGGGCGTAAAGCCTGCTGGCACGGGTCGTGGCAACTACCTTTGAGACATGGTTAGCTCTGCATCTCACTCGCGTACCCTGTCCGAATCGGCATCGAAAGCCCTGCTTCGCGAAGCGGGAGTTCCTATGGCCGATGAAAGAGAAGTTGCGACGGCTGAACTTGCAGCGCTTGCAGCAACCGAGATTGGTTTTCCGGTCGTCGCGAAATTGTGCGGCGACGCCATTGCTCATAAGACCGAACGCGGCTTGGTTCGACTGAAATTGGGTTCGGCTCAAGCAGTCAACGACGCGGCGGCAGATTTACTCGCTGCGGCTCGTCCTGAAGATGGACCCGTCACCGTATTGGTCGCTCCGATGGTGCAAGGTAATCGTGAGTTGATTGCCGGTGTTGTTCGCGACCCGCAGTTTGGTGCGAGCGTCATGCTTGGTATCGGTGGAATCTTGGCTGAAGCGATCGCCGACGTTGTGTTTCGACCGGCACCGCTTGATCGGGTGACTGCTCACGAAATGATCGCCGATTTAGCGACCCAAAAATTGCTCGGTGATTTCCGTGGTGAATCAGCGGTTGATCGCGAAAAACTCGTTGATGTTTTGGTCGGGTTAGGAAAGTTGGCGAGTGAACGTTCAGATATCGCCAGTATTGACGTCAACCCGTTAATTGTTCGCGCTGACGGAGTACCAATTGCAGTCGATGCTTTAGTTGAGATTGGTGAACCCGATACTTCAATTGCGACCGCACGTCCGCGGCCAAGCGATGCGCAATTCAAAGCCCTCTTTGAACCTCAAGGTGTTTTAGTTACTGGTGCGTCTACTCATCCCGGAAAATTTGGTTTTGTATCGTTGCACAATATTTTGGCGGGCGGATTTAGCGGGGGAATTTATGGCACCAATTTGCAAGGTGAAAATGTTCTAGGTATCCAGACCGTTGCTGATATCGAGCAACTTCCCGACAATGCCATTGATTTAGTTTTCGTGTGCACACCAGCCTCCGCCAACCCCGCATTGCTTCGTGCCTGCGCCGCCAAGGGAGTGAAAGCAGCGTTTCTTACTTCGGCTGGATACGGCGAGGCCGGCGAAGAAGGTAAACAAGCTGAAAAAGAGTTGATCGCTTTAGCTGATGAACTCGGCATCTTGTTGGCTGGCCCAAATGGTCAAGGTGTGGTGAGCACACCGGCCAATTTGTGTGCGCAAATTGTTGCGCCGTATCCACCAGCCGGAAAAATTGGTGTCGCCAGTCAAAGCGGAAACTTTGTTTCGAGTTTCCTGAACTGGTCGCGATCTTCGGGAGTCGGAATCAGCCGTGCAGTGTCGGCTGGTAACGCCGCTGCTGTGACCGTTGCCGATTATTTGGATTATTACGCCGATGACGATGCAACTGCGGTGGGCCTGGCGTACGTCGAAGGTATTTCCGACGGTCGCACACTCATGACGCGTTTGGCATCGGTGGCCCAACGTAAGCCATTGGTGTTGGTCAAAGGTGGAGCAACCGAAGGTGGTGCGCAAGCGGCCGCTTCGCATACTGGTGCACTTGCGGCTAATGACAAGGTTTTTGATGGGTTCTGTCGAGCCGCTGGTATAACACGTACCGAAACTGTTGAAGAAGCGTTTGAGGCCGCCGCCACTTTCGCCACACAACCATTACCCAAGGGACCCAATGTTGTCATCATGACAACCGCCGGTGGATGGGGAGTCGTAACATCAGACGCCATCACTCGAGATGGTCAATTGAAATTGATGGAACTGCCTGAAGACCTGAAAGCTCAGATTGATACGAAGCTTCCTCCGCGATGGAGCAAGGGCAACCCAGTTGACTGCGCGGGTGGAGAAACCCGCGACACTATTCCCGAAGTTTTGGAAATGATTGCGGTGCATCCCGATGTGCATGCGGTGATTTATCTTGGGATCGGAATTCAATCGAATCAAGCGCGACTTTTGCGAGAAGGTGGTTTTTATCCCGATCACGGAATTGATCGCATCGTTGCGTATCACGAACGTCAAGATCAGCGTTTCGCCGAGGCAGCTGACGAGTTGTCAAAGCGAACAGGCAAACCAATTCTGACGGCAACAGAATTGGCCGTAGCCGATCCCGAGAATCCAGGGCCCGCAACTGTTCGCGAGACTGGCCGTTTGTGTTATCCGTCCGGCAATCGTGCAGTCACGGCCCTGGGTCATTTGTATCGCGCTGCCGCGTTTCGTTCACGTCGAGGAATGTGACTGAATGATGTCGCAGGCGAAGACCCGCGCCAAGAATCGCGCGCGTCCAGCGAGCAATCCGATTGCCAGTTTGATGTTCTTGGCTGTGGTGCCTTCAATTGTTTTGGGCGGATTGTGGCAGTTCGCCAATTCTCATGACAACAGCGCACCACCAGCGCCTGATCTCAATGCGACGTCGCCAGCCAATCTTCCGCAGACTCCTGTTTTGTCGGCGCGTCGAACGCCGGGTGTATTGGCTCGAGAAACTTCTTCGGTGGCTTTTGAGCAAGTTTTGAGACCTTTGGGCGGATCGGTACTCGATGGCTCATGTGCTGCGGTCTCGGTTGATGGCGTATTGATGTTGTCAGATGGAATTGACACCCCGGTGACGCCAGCCAGCACGTTGAAGTTCTTAGTCGCAGCGACGGCGCTTGATTCACTCGGTGCAGACTTTCAGTATTCGACCGAGGTAAAAGCTGAGATCAACGCGGGTGTCGTTGGCTCAATTTATTTAGTGGGCGGTGGCGATCCGCTTTTAGCAACTGCGTGGTATCCCGATGACTTGACCCTATCGAGGTATCCGCAACAGCCGGCGACCTCATTAGAGGCACTTGCCGACTCGGTCGTTGCGGCAGGAGTTACACAAATAACTGGCAACGTTGTGGGCGATGCGTCTCACTATGACGCCGAGTTGTATCCACCATCGTGGCCAATCGGTTTTCGTGCGATTGAAGGTGGGCCTATCTCGGGATTGCTTGTCAACGATGGCGCAGTACTTGGTGCTTCGATGAAGTCGACCGACCCAGCAATGGGCGCGGCGCAAGAGTTTTATCGTTTGTTACAAGAACGGGGCGTGACGATTATTGGTGCGCCAGCATCGGGTGTTACTCCCGTCGGTTTGCCAACCGTTTCGGCAGTTCAGTCGGCGCCTCTCATCGACATTGTCGGGGAGATGTTACGAAATAGCGATAACAACACTGCCGAAATGATGCTGAAGGAAATTGGTTTTCAAGTAAGTGGTGTTGGAAGTCGGGCTGCTGGGAGTTCAGCGATGATGGCCAAGATGAGCGCGTGGGGGATTCCGCTCGATGGGGTAACGCTGAGTGATGGTTCTGGTTTGTCGGGAGACAACAAGGTGACATGCGCAGCTTTCTTGGCGGTGCTGGAACGATATTCAATTGGCGATCCACTGATTTCTCAATTGGCTGTTGCCGGTACATCGGGAACTCTTTCCAAGTTTTTTGTCGGCTCATCGTTAGAAGGCCGCCTATTTGGAAAAACGGGAAGTTTGAGCGGCGTGAAGTCCTTGGTTGGATTTGTTCCTGTGAAGGGCGGTTCGACGATTCGTTTTGCGCTGTTGTTGCAGTCACCCGGAGTTGACGACGAACCAGTTTTTAAACCCTTATGGGAAGGTGTTCTTGCCAATGCTTTGGGCTCGTATCCGCAGGGGCCGACTGCAGATGCGATTGCGCCACTTCCAGCGAATCCTGCGACGCCGTAGTCGAGGTTGGTTCAATGGACACGTATCGGTTGCCGATGTTTCCGCTAGGTACCCCGTTGGTTCCTGGGGCTTTATTGCCATTGCAGATTTTCGAACCGCGATATCAGTTGATGATGTCTGATGTTTTAACTGCGAGTGAACCCGAGTTTGGCGTTGTTCTGATTGAACGAGGTCATGAAGTTGGTGGAGGAGACATTCGATCTCTGGTCGGAACTGTGGCGCGGATTGTCGACAGTCAGATGCTTGCGGACGGTCGGAGAATGGTGATTGCTCTTGGTACTCGTCGGATGCGCGTTGACGAGTGGCTCGCCGACGATGAATATCCAGTGGCGTTGGTGAGTGACTGGCCAGATGACCCTCACGAGGATGTTGAAGCGGCAGAATTTGTCCGAATACTTGACTACTTGATTGAGGTCAGTCGTTTAGTTGAACGGTTGGGTGGACCGATCCCGCGATTTGATTCGGTCGAGCTTTCAGTTGACCCAACTTTCGCCTCATTTCAGTTGGTCGCGCTCGCGCCAATTGGTCCGGCCGACCGTCAGCGGATGTTGAACTGTGATGGTCCCTTACGACGGATTGAATTATTGGAAGAGTCGTTAGGTGATGTGGAGGCAGCCTGCCAATTTCGGCTGCAAGAAGACTGACCAAAAACTCGGGCCGATGGGAAGTGGCTAGCAGTGAAAAATGCCGTGACAAAGTGCCTTTCAGGTGGGGTTTGCCCGTTCTGGTGCTAGAAACTAGGCATGGCTGAAGAGACTTCACGAACAGGTCGTTCCTCGGCTCGTCGAGAGTCGGCGGGCGTCGGTGACGTTGTTGATCTCGTCAAAGAGTACGCCAAACAAGAAACGCTCGGACCTTTAAAAGGTGCGGGTCGTTGGTTAGCCCTTGGTTCTGCGGGTGCAACGTTTCTCGGACTTGGTCTGGTGCTCGTTCTACTCGGAATTCTTCGTCTTTTGCAGACTGAATTCAGTGCCTTTGACGGCGGTTTCTCCTGGGTCCCGTATGTCATCGTGCTGGTGTTGTGCCTCGGTCTTGCGTGGATCGCGTTATCGCGGGTGAAAAAAGCGACTCTTGGAAAGGAACCCAACTGATGGCTAGCACCAAAAATCAATCACACATTTCGCGTGATGATATTGAGTCTAAATTGCGCGCGCTTCAAGGAGACGTGCAGGGCAAAGTTGATGATCGTCGTTCAACATTGTTGGCAATCGCTGGGGGCGTCGGTGTTGTATTAGTCGTGGCTTTCTATCTCATGGGCCGTCGTAGCGGAAAGCGTCGTTCAACAGTCGTTGAGATTCGACGCGTCTGAAAGATCGTTATGGCACTGATGTCGTACCTGCGGACACGCAGTGTTAAAGAAGGCCTTCTAGGTGGGCGTCGCTCATGGTTTGTCGTCGGCGTTTTCGTTTGGGGTTTTCGACTCATCCGTAAGTTGATGTCGCGTTCACCTCAGGTTGTGTCAACCGAGGTACTTCGACCGGGGCAAACTCTTTCGGTTTCGGCGTTAGAACCAAAATCTCGCCGACGGAATCGCTGAGACCATGAAGGTGCTCTTGCGCAATCCCCGTCGTGAAATTGAGATTGAGGGTCGACGTCGTGTTCATGCACTGCTCGCAGAACTGGGCTTACCGAGAGAGTCGCATCTGGTGATTCGCAACGGGACCTTGATTCCGGGGGATGAAGAACTAGATAAAGATGACGTGATAGAAATTCGCCCGGTCATTTCCGGAGGTTTCTGACATGAAATGTCGCACGTGTCGCGGACCCGCGATTATTGAGTTGCCTCGCCATAACGCCAATTTTTGCGCGGAACACTTCTTGCAGTTATGTCGTCGTCAAGTTGAAAAAGCGATTCACGATCACGACATGATCCAAAAAACTGATCGCGTGCTAGTCGCAGTCTCGGGTGGCAAAGATTCTCTAGCGGTTTGGGACATGTTGATCGAACTTGGGTATCAAGCCGATGGTCTGTATATCGCACTGGGAATTGGTGAGTACAGCGAAGAGTCCCGCGAATACACCGAACGTTTCGCTGCTGAAAGAAACTTAAAACTCACGGTTGTTTCATTACGCGATGACTATGGCTACGACATTCCGACGGCGACAAAAGTGACCGGGCGAGTTCCGTGTTCAGCGTGTGGAATGAGTAAACGACACCTGTTTGACAAGGCTGCAGTCGACGGGGGATACGACGTTGTTGTGACTGGACACAATCTTGACGATGAGGCGGCGGTGCTCTTCGGGAATGCTTTGCGTTGGGACGTCGAGTACTTGGCGCGTCAGTTGCCAGTGCTGCCAAGCCGCCATGGTTTTCCGAAAAAGGTCAAGCCACTCATTCGTTTAACCGAACGCGAAATGGCCGCCTGGTGCGTTATTCGCGGAATTGATTACATCGTTGAAGAATGTCCGATGGCTGAAGGTAACCGACATATTGGATACAAAGAGGCGCTCAATGTCCTGGAAGAAAAATCGCCCGGAACAAAAGCTTCGTATTACCTCGGTTTCCTCGACCGGATGGCTCCCGTCTTGGCAACAATCGCCGCAACTGGGGCCGACAGTGTGACCCCGTGTGTGCAATGTGGTGCACCAACTGGTGGAGAAGAAGGATCGGTGTGCGCATTTTGCCGACTCGTTGAACGTTCAGCCGCTCACGAACCCGTCTCAGTTGAATTAGTTCGAAAGAAATCGCGTTCACAGAAACGTGTGCAGGCGGAGGCCTCCAAAAAATGAGTTCCTTAACTTCCCCAACATTCGCTTATGGAGACAAAGTTCTTTTGATTGACGGCAAACAGCGTCGATATTTGATAAACCTCACAGAAGGATCAGAATTTCATAGCCATGCGGGTTACGTCTCGCACAGTGAGATTGCTGGCCAGCCCGAAGGTTTCCGAGTTCAATCGACCAAAGGTGCCCGCTACATCGCCCTGCGCCCAACGCTTGAAGATTTCGTGGTGGAAATGCCGCGTGGAGCGCAAGTCATCTATCCCAAAGACCTCGCACCGATTTGCATGTTGGCTGATATCGGGCCAGGGGTCAAAGTCTTGGAAAGTGGTGTTGGCTCAGGTGCATTGTCAATGACGATGTTGCGCTATGGCGCCGAGATCGTTGGGTACGAGTTACGTGAGGACTTTGCCAATCGTGCCGTGACCAATGTTCGTTCGTTCCTGGGCGAAGAAGCTTTGAGCCGCTACCACGTTGAAGTTCGTGATTGTTATGAAGGAATTGATGCACCCGATATTGATCGAGTCATTCTTGATTTGCCCGAACCATGGCAGGTTGTGCCGCATGCGCAAAAGGTGATGCGTCCGGGCGGGATTTTGTTGGCGTACACGCCGTCAATTACCCAAGCAGTTCAGACACGTGAAGCAATGGCTAACCCAATGTGGACGGGGACGAGAACACTCGAGGTGCTACATCGTGGTTGGTACATCGAAGGCCAAGCAGTTCGACCAGACCACCGGATGGTGGCACACACTGGCTTCTTGACAACCGGTCGTCTCTTAAGCGCTGATGCGCCGAAGCAGATTTAGGGTTCGATGAAAATGCATTCGCCGGGGCATTCCTCGGCGGATTCGATGACGCCGTCAAGCTCTCCATCGGGAATATTGGCGAGACCTTCAGCGCCTTGGGCGTGGCCCTTAGCTGTTGCGTAGACCGTGGCACCTTCTCGGACGTATGCCAAGCCATCATCTAACAGAGTGAAAACATTGGGCGAGATTTCTTCGCAAAGTCCGTCGCCTGTGCATAGATCCTGATCAATCCAGACCTTCATGTTCGCTCGCTTGCTCCTCGGGTAACTCTGCGGTACCTAACCGCTGGTGTGATTACTTTACATGGGCAGTAGCCCGATCATCGCCTTCATGGTGGTACGAGTTTCAACTTTTACCAGAAAATTTTGGTCCGGAGTTTGCCCGTTTGTGAAGAGATGAGATGACGATGTATTGGGGAGACCAGAAATTGATGACTTCTGACCTCGCCAAGACCTCGGTTGCCGAGGGGGTGTAAGTTCGCACGGGTAGGCATGTGGGAAAGGCCCGAATATGGAGCGTAACTCGGAGCAAAACAGCAGTGATCCCAGTCAAGATCTGACTGGTCAAGATACGACTGGTCAAGATGAGCCTGAGCGGGTTGCGTTGCAATCAGAAGTGGCGGCGTTACGTCTGCGGCTGACCGAAGCCCAAACCGACCAACCGCGGCGAGTCCGACAACTTGAAGAGCGTCTCATGGAGATCAAGGGTCAACTTGCGCAGGAGACTGCCAAGAACGAGAAATTGAGTTACACCCTTCGAGAAGCCCGCGAAAATATCGTGTCGCTGCGCGACGAAGTTGACAAATTGTCGCAGCCGCCATCGGCTTATGGTGTGGTCGTCGGTAAAAATGACGACCAGACAATCGACGTTTTAACGAGTGGACGCAAGTTGCGCGTCAACGTTCACCCAGATATTGATATTGAGTTGCTCCATCGTGGGGCAGAAGTTGTGCTCAACGAAAGCTTCAACGTGGTCACGGCCCGTGAGTCCGAAGGCTCCGGCGAAGTGGTCACGATCAAAGAAGTGCTTGAAGATGGGATTCGCGCAATTGTTACTGGGCGTACCGATGATGAACTGGTGTGTGAACTTGCTGATGCTCTACGCGGAGTCCATTTGCGTAGCGGTGACACGGTGCGGCGCGACAGTCGAACCAATCTGTTGTTAGAAAAACTGCCTCGACCCGAGGTGGAGGATCTACTGCTCGAAGAAGTTCCCGACATCAGTTATGTCGATATCGGAGGACTTGACTCGCAAATTGAGCAAATTGCGGATGCCGTTGAGTTGCCATTTTTGTATCACGATCTTTTTGCTGAACATCAATTGCCGGCGCCCAAAGGAATCCTGCTGTACGGTCCACCAGGATGCGGTAAGACGCTCATTGCAAAAGCAGTAGCCAATAGTTTGGCTAAAAAAGTTGCGGCGCGAACGGGCGATGAAAAGGGTCGTAGTTACTTCATCAACATCAAGGGTCCTGAATTGCTCAACAAGTACGTGGGCGAAACTGAACGCCAAATTCGATTGGTGTTTCAACGTGCCCGTGAAAAGAGTGAAGAGGGTTGGCCAGTCATTGTCTTTTTCGACGAAATGGATTCAATGTTCCGCACCCGCGGTACCGGAATTTCCTCAGATATGGAATCCACGATTGTGCCCCAATTATTGGCGGAAATTGATGGCGTTGAAGGCCTTCGTAATGTGATCGTAATTGGTGCGACCAATCGTGAAGATCTCATTGACCCGGCGATCTTACGACCTGGTCGACTTGACGTCAAGATCAAAATTGAACGCCCGTCAGATGTCGCGGCGACGCAGATCTTCGGCCGGTATTTAACGACCGAAATTCCGATCGCTGAATCGGAAGTCGCACAACACGGATCACCTGAATCGGCTGTTGTGAACATGATTTCATCAGCGGTGGAAAGTATGTACAGCGAAGAAGAAATTAACCGTTTCCTCGAAGTGACGTACGCAAACGGCGACAAAGAAGTGATGTACTTCCGTGATTTCTCATCAGGAGCAATGATTGAAAATATCGTGCGACGATCAAAGAAACTGGCGATTAAGCGAGTCATTTCTGGCGGTAGTCGTGGTGTTTGTACCCAAGACCTCTTGGACTCAATTCGACAAGAATTCCGTGAACATGAGGACTTACCAAACACGACCAACCCTGATGATTGGGCCAAGATTTCTGGCAAAAAGGGTGAACGGATTGTCTTCATTCGTACTTTGGTGAACGAAGGCAATGATCGTGCAGTCGCGGGCGGTCGGGCCATTGAACGAAACGCCACCGGGCAATACCTCTGATGATTTGTAGTCGAGATCAGCGACTCGTGGTGAGTTAAATGGCCATCGTTAAGGTTTCTGGAATTGAAACTGAATACGGGATTATGGTGCGGGGCACTGAATCAAATCCGATTTTGGCATCTTCGATCTTGATCAATTCGTACATTGAGGCGAACTCACGAGATGCTGAACATGATATTCCGTCATGGAATTTTGACGATGAGCAACCCGGTACGGACGCTCGTGGATTTACGCTTGAGTCGGCTATGCCACCTGAAGTAGAAATGCATCTTGTCAACGCGGTGCTCACGAATGGAGCTAGATATTACGTAGATCACGCCCATCCTGAAATTTCGACACCTGAATGTGCGAATGCTTGGGAAACGTTGATTTATGACTGTGCGGGTGAAGAGATCATTCGCCAGTCAATGACGGCCGCGAATCGCGTCCTGCCATCTGAAGTTGAAATGCTCTTGTATAAGAACAACAGTGATGGCAAAGGCAATAGTTACGGTTGCCATGAAAACTTTTTAGTGGCTCGCGATGTCCCGTTTGGACGAATCGTTTCACAGATCACTCCGCATTTCGTCACTCGTCAGATATTTGCTGGAGCCGGCAAAGTCGGCTCAGAAATGCTGGGTGTGTCGGCAGAACAAGTGCCGTATCAACTCAGCCAACGTGCCGACTTTTTTGAAGAAGAAGTGGGACTGGAAACAACGTTGAAGCGTCCCATCGTGAATACCAGGGATGAACCTCATTGCGATCCTCAAAAGTATCGGCGCCTGCATGTGATCGTGGGCGATGCAAATATGTCCCAAGTTGCCACTTTTTTGAAGGTTGGTACCACCTCGCTGATTTTGTCGCTCATCGAAGATGATGTGCTTGGTTCAGATTTAGTCTTGGCGCATCCGGTGTCGGCAATTCGTCAAGTGAGTTATGACCCATCTTTGAAGCAGACAATCTTGTTAGCTAACGGTTCTCGAATGACCGCGATTGATATCCAGTGGGCACTGTTGCAAAAATGTGTTGATTATGCTGGTACCGCTGGTTTTGAAAGTGTTGGCGGCGAGGTAATCGGAAAGAAGATCATCAGCCTGTGGGAAGAGGTATTGACTGGTCTGGAAAGCGATCCAGAAACTGTCTCTGACATGGTGGACTGGATTGCCAAGAAGCGCATCATTGACGGGATGAAGTCGCGTCACGGTTTGTCAGTGGCAGATCCGCGCTTGAAAGCCATTGATTTGCAGTACCACGATATGCGGATCGAAAAATGCTTGGCGTCGCGGGCAGGACTGCGAACTTTGGTTGATCCCACTGATGTTCAACGTGCCATTCGCAGTGCGCCAGATTCGACGCGTGCCTATTTCCGAGGCCATTGTCTTGAGCGGTGGCCCGATCAAGTCGTGTCAGCTAATTGGGATTGTTTGGTTCTTGATGTTGGTCGTGGCCCGTTACGGCGCGTCCCGATGATGGAGCCGTTGCGGGGAACCAAAGAATTAGTGGGAGAACTTTGCGCCCAAAGTGGCACCCTGCTCGAATTACTTGACCGTTTAGCGATTGAAAAGTGACATTGGTTGAAATGGGTGGCAAGATCAAGGCCTCGGTATATTTCAATGATTGTCATGATTGTCATGATTGTTTGCGACGA
The DNA here is from genome assembly GCA_044358015.1 of Ilumatobacteraceae bacterium. GTDB lineage: Bacteria > Actinomycetota > Acidimicrobiia > Acidimicrobiales > Ilumatobacteraceae > Casp-actino8. The sequence goes on along the minus strand of JBIKOO010000001.1, from coordinate 128,845 downwards.
TATTTGACTGAGTGACGAGCCAACTAAGTAATTGACTGACCGACAGACATGAGTGATTGAGAGCAAATGATGGCCGAGCGTGTGCAAAAGCAAAAATCGAACTCTGAACGTGTTGAAGAAGAAGTCGTGTCTTCAGATGCGTCGAGTCAGCAAGGTGAGAAGTTGAAGGCTGAACTCGATGACTTACTTGACGAAATTGATGATGTTTTAGAATGCAATGCCGAAGATTTCGTTAAGTCGTACATTCAAAAAGGTGGCGAATGAATCGTGGTAGTTCCATTCTTTAATCTTGATAATGACCCGGGTAGCAACTTCACCTCGTTGCTCCGCAAGGTTGGTCTCGACCCGTTTGCTTACGGACCGTCAGGTGATCATCATCCGATTCAGGCTCCCCATGGAACCACGGTGTTGGCAGTCCGTTACAACGAGGGCGTTGTGATGGCCGGCGATCGGCGCGCCACAATGGGCTCGCGAATTTCGAATCGTGAAATGGAAAAGGTCGTTCCGGCTGATCGTCATAGCGGAGTGGCAATTTCGGGAACCGCCGGAATCGCCATGGACATGATCAAGATCTTTCAATTACAGCTTGAACATTTCGAAAAACTCGATGGTCGCCCGATCAGCCTTGAAGGTAAAGCCAATCAGTTATCGCAACTCGTACGCGCGAATCTTTCGGGAGCGATGCAGGGTTTGGCAGTGGTCCCGATTTTTGCTGGCTATGACCTTCTGCGAGGCACCGGTCGTTTGTGGGATTTTGATATCACGGGCGGTCGTTATGAAGAACGTGAGTTTGTTGCAACTGGATCTGGTGGAGGTCCCGCTTCAACAGTTCTCAAAGTTGGATTTCGACCCGGAATGAATGTTGACGAAGCCATCAACTTGGCATGTCAGGCTTTGTGGGAGGCCGCAGACGTTGACTCGGCAACTGGAGGTCCCGATGTCTTGCGAAGTATCTACCCGGTCATCGCAACGATTACAGCCAATGGTTGGGAGCGTCGCGAAGATGCAGACTTGGCAACTCGATTTGACGTTCTAGTTCAACAGCAACGTTCACAACGTGAAGGAACGGCATCATGAACCAGCCTTTTTATGTAGCTCCCGAACAGTTGATGAAGGATCGAGCCGATTATGCGCGCAAGGGAATTGCGCGAGGTCGAGCATTGGTCGCGGTTCAATACAACGATGGAATTGTTGTTGTAGCCGAGAATACGTCCAACACGTTACGTAAGGTCAGTGAAATTTACGATCGCATTGGCTTCGCTGGAGTCGGCAAATACAACGAGTTTGACCAACTGCGTCGTTTTGGTGTTCGTAATGCTGACGTACGCGGATATCAATATTCGCGTGATGATGTAGAGGCACGCAGTTTGGCTAATGAGTACGCCCAGATCTTGGGTCAAACGTTCACTCATGATGTCAAACCCTATGAAGTCGAGATTTTGTTGGCTGAAGTAGGGGTCGATCAAGAAACCGACCAACTGTTCCACATCATGTATGACGGCACGATGATGGATGAGCGTGGCTTGAGTGTTCTCGGAGGCGATGCCGAATCAATCGGCGAGCGGTTGCGTAGCACTTGGAAGTCCGGTGATGACTTATCGACTGCCGTCAAAAAGTGTGTGGCTGCGCTCTCTGGACCTGAACGAACTTTGCATGCTGGCGACTTAGAGATCGCAGTGCTGGCGCGTAACGCGCAGCGACGTTGCTTCCTACGTTTTGATGACGACGAAGTGGAGAAACTTTTGTCGTGAGGGCATGAAGTATGCCGAGTGCGCGATGGTGACTTTGGTCCTGCGATAAATCAACGAGTGGCGCTTATTCTTAAATGTCGGTAGTGCAATCGTGTATCTATGAGAATTTTGCTTGTAGACGGAGATCAATCAGAAGGCGTAGTACTGGCTGGGCAACTTGGCGATCGTGGTCATGAAGTCGTGAGATGCTTCCCGCCCGAGGGTCATACTTTGTGCATTGGCGCGAGCGACTCTTCAAAGTGTCCGGTGGAATCACTTGGTTGTGACGTTGCTCTGATCGTGCGTGACGCGGAAACTGAACCTGGTCTGCGAGAGATGGGCGCGGTTTGTGCAATTCGCAGGCACATCCCAGTTATTGAGGCATGCGCCGAAGCGAAGAGTCCTTTTGCTACGTGGTCAACACCGGCGGGCACTGCAGTGATTGAAGCGGTTGAAGATTTTGATACGGGCGCTCGTCCCGGACTGGTCAGCGCAATTGAAGCACGACTAGCAACACTGCCAGCGGTGATTCGATTAGGGAAAATACCTACAATCGCGGTCCGTCATAAGGATGCACGACTCTTGCTGAATATCACTTTGCCACCAGGAGCTACTCAAGCAGAAGAGGAAAGCATCATTACATGGGCGGTTCGTTGTTTGCGGGAAAAAGACCCGTATTCGTCAACTGCAGATGTATCGGTTCAAGGCCGTGGCAGCAGGGTTTGATGACTGAACAGAGCTTTGTGAGAAGACGAGTTCTGTTGGCATCGAAATAGCGAGTACTTTGCGGTAAGTGGAGCGACGTATCTATGGCCTAGAGAATGAATACGGAGTGACCTGTACGTTGCGTGGGCAGCGCCGCTTAAGCCCCGATGAGGTCAGTCGCTATTTGTTTCGTAAAGTTGTCTCGTGGGGACGCAGTTCTAATGTCTTTCTCGAAAACGGCTCTCGGCTATATCTCGATGTGGGTTCGCATCCCGAATATGCAACGGCGGAATGCGATTCGATTTACGACGTTGTAGTTCAGGACAAAGCCGGCGAGCGAATTTTAGAAAATTTGGTGAGCTCGGCCGAAGAACGTCTTCGTGAAGAAGGAATTCGGGGAACGATTTATCTTTTCAAGAACAACACTGACTCTGCTGGGAATAGCTATGGATGTCATGAGAATTACCTGACATCACGGGACGACGACGCGAGTTTGCATAATTCAATCCTGATCCCATTTTTGGTATCGCGAATGATCTTTACTGGTGCCGGAAAAATAGTTCAGACTGCACGAGGTCCGGTGTATTCCATCACCCAACGGGCCGACCACATCTGGGAGACGATGTCTTCGGCGACGACCCGTAGTCGTCCAATTATCAATACTCGGGATGAACCTCATGCCGATGCTGAGCGTTATCGACGACTGCACGTGATCGTTGGGGATTCCAATATGAGCGAATACTCCAACTTTTTGAAAGTCGGCTCAACAGCTTGCCTCCTGAGGATGATGGAAGATCCCAAGTGCGAGCTGCGGGATATGACTCTTGAAAATCCGATACGCGCGATTCGCGATTTCAGTCATGACACGACCTGCCGAAAAACCGTTCATTTAGCTAGTGGTAGAGAAGCAAGCGCATTAGATATCCAACGTGAGTATCTCAATGCCGCCCTGAAATATGCAGAGACCCATGGTTTTCAGGCCAATGAACAAAAGGCCTTAGAAATGTGGAAATACTGTGTCGAAGCAATTGAAGTGGATCCCTTTAGTTTGGATCGCGAAGTTGACTGGGTCATCAAGCACAAGTTGATTGACTCGTATTGTTCAAAGAATGGGCTTGAACTAGGGGATCCCAAAGCACAGTTGATTGATCTGCAGTATCACGATGTGGTTCGTACACGGGGTCTTTTCTACAAGATGCAAGATCGAGACCTGGTTGAGCGGATGTGTTCGGACGCCGACATTGTTGAAGCCATGGATGTTCCACCCCAAACAACACGGGCCCGGTTGCGAGGCGATTTCATTCGGGCCGCCAAAGAAAAGAAACGGGATTACACCGTTGACTGGGTGCACCTGAAATTGAATGATCAAGCCCAACGCACTGTTTTGTGTAAAGACCCGCTCAAGAGCCGTGATGAAAGGGTCGAAAAACTCATCGCGTCGCTCTGATGCAGCGTGTGCCGGGTGTTCGGACGCTGTACGGTTGAGGGCTGATGAGTGAAGGAATTGAAATAGCTGAAGAAGGGGCGGTCATCGATCTTGACGATGCTGCAACCGGAGAAGCGGTTCGTTCGGATCTCAAAGCTAAGCAGCGTTCGCAAATGCGGGCTGTTTGGGAATGGGTCTTCGTTGTCGTTATAGCCATCGGCGCGGCGATGTTTATCCGAGTCTTTTTGTTTCAGCAGTACTACATCGATGGTCCGAGCATGCAAACGACTTTGATGCCACAAGATCGCGTGCTAGTCAACAAGATGTCGTACAAGTTGCATGACGTTCATCGCGGAGACGTCATCGTTTTTGACCGTGTGACCAACGAAGTGCAACATGATGATCTGATTAAAAGAGTTTTGGGTTTGCCTGGCGAGGCGCTTGAAATTCGATCATGTGTTGTTTACATCGATGGTGTTCGGGTGGAGGAGCCTTATCTCAACCTTGAACAGACTTCACAAATTGAGCCCAGTGCCCGCTGTGGGTCGCACACAGATATGGCCCCAGTCGTGATACCAGAAGACATGGTTTTTGTCATGGGTGACAACCGAGTACAAAGTTTTGACAGTCGTGACTTCGGGCCAATTGATATTGACAAAGTTCGCGGTCGGGCGTTCGTCGTGATTTGGCCCGCGAGCGCCTGGGCCTGGCTATAACGCCGCCCAGCTATAACGAGACCCCGCAAAAACAAGACCCGGTTATAACGAGGCCGTGTCACTAAACGTTTCGCGCAAATGCATCAAGCATGCGGTCGGTGTAGTCACTGAAAACTCCGTCAAGTCCCATGCGAATGCCATCATCGAGAACATGATCCTGTTGCATATCCCAACCGAGGGCGAAGCGATTGAATCGATGGAAAAGGGTCACTAATCCACCATTCCAATCGGTGTGATGCATGTTGATGCAATCAATGCCAGCTTCGTGTAATTGCGCAGCTCGACGCTCAGGACCATCTTTCAACCGACTGAGTCGAGTCGAATCAACCAGTTTTGCTTCAGTCATATTTCGCCAAGTGGCAACAACTTGCCAGTTGTGGTGGCACAGCCAGAGTCTCGGTTCTAACTCGGGCTTCACGAGTCGTACGGAATCAAGAGTCGCCGACAGCGCCGCGGGATCTTTGACATCAAGTGAAAAGTCAAAGTCACCGGGAACTTCGGTGAGCATTTCGGCGACGGTCGGAATATGGCTTGGGAGGTCGGCGTAGGTCACCTCGGAAATGGCGATTTTACGTCCACGACGGCGCACGATTCCGTCGTGATCAAGTACCGCGATTCCATCAGACGTGACCCAAACGTCACTTTCTAGTCCGGTCGCCCCGAGGCGTAACGCCAATTGAAAGGCCTCAATCGTGTTCTCGGGAGCGTAGGCCCGAGCTCCACGGTGCGCGAATGCGATGGGAGGATCAATTAAGGAGGGGAGGCGCTGTTGCACCAGATGATGATGTCACGGTCGGGGAAATACAGCAAGTACTGCCCAGCAGGGCTCAGTATCGAGTTTCCAAGTAATTAGACTTACGACGTGTTCAACTTGTCGGGAAGCGAGATCGTCGTCATCTTGTTGCTGGCGTTAATCGTTCTTGGCCCCGAAAAACTCCCCGAAGCGATTCGCAAATTTAGTCGGGTGTACAACGAGGTTCGCAAGATCAGTAATGGTTTTCAAAGCGAGTTTAAGAATGCGTTTGATGAACCCATGAAAGAACTTCGGGAAACCGCGCAGTTGACGCGCGACGCAGTCTTAAAACCCTTGAAAGAAGAGCCCGAGGTCCAGCAACCTGAAGTAACCCCGCCGCCAACGACCGAGGGTGACAACCTATGAAACTCGGAATTGGGAAACTCGGAATTGGGAAACTCGGAATTGGGAAACTCGGAATAGGGAAACTCGGAATTGGGAAGCTCGGAATTGGGAAAAATCGTTCCGGAAGTAAGAAAGAGAATCAAGAGTCAGCATCTGAAGATGCCATGACGCTCACTCAGCATTTGGCTGAATTGCGCTCACGAATTATCCGGGCCGTTCTTGCCGTGGTGATTGGCATGATGGGAGTTTTGGCGTTTTATGAACCTGTTCTGCGGTTCTTGCGTCAACCGTATGACAACGTGTGTAGGCGCCGACCCGACTTGGTGTCAAACTGCGATTTTTACTCACTGGGGCCACTTGAAGGTTTCAACGCTCGTCTCAAGATTTCTTTGTATGGCGGATTGATTTTGGCGCTGCCCGTGGTGTTGTGGCAGATTTGGCGATTTGTGGTGCCAGCGCTTCATGCCAAAGAAAAGCGTTACGCCATTCCGTTTGTTTTGTCGTCGGTTTTGCTTTTTGTTATCGGCGGATTCTTCGCGTACTTCACTTTGGATAAGGGCCTGGAGTGGTTGATCTCGTGGTCGGGCGAAGATGTTCAACAGGCTTTTCAGATTTCAAAATATGTGAGTTTCGTTGGTCTCATGATTGCCGCTTTTGGAATCGGATTTGAGTTTCCAGTTCTGCTTGTTTTCCTACAGCTTGTCGGTGTTTTGAAGCCACGGCAATTAATCGAAGGTTGGCGAGTCGCGATATTGGTGATCGTGGTGATCGCGGCAGTGATCACACCGTCGGGTGACCCGATCACCTTGATGCTCTTGGCAGTTCCGCTGATTTTGTTCTACTTCATTTCTATTTTGATTGGCTATATCGGTACGCGAAATCGTCCCGTTGACGCCTAGTCACTTGTCAGATGTCCCGAAGAAGCCGACTGTGACTGTACGGACTGATCGACCGGAGCTCATTGCCCATTACAAGTTTCCGCTTGATCGATTTCAAGTTGAAGCCATGGATGTGCTCGATGCGGGCGAGTCTGTGTTGGTGGCTGCCCCGACTGGAAGTGGAAAGACGGTCGTCGCCGAATACGGAATTTCATGCGCGTTAGCCGACGGCAAGCGGGCGTTTTACACGGCACCGATCAAAGCACTGTCGAATCAAAAGTTCAACGATCTTGTCGAACTCTATGGTCGCGACAAGATTGGCTTGCTGACTGGTGACAATGCCGTCAACGGTGAAGCGCCGATTGTTGTGATGACTACTGAAGTCTTGCGCAACATGATCTATGCGCGTTCGCGAGCCTTGGATGATTTGGCAGTAGTGGTACTTGACGAAGTGCACTTCATTCAAGACACGTTTCGCGGACCTGTTTGGGAAGAAGTGATCATTCACTTGCCACGAAAAGTCAAATTGGTTTGTCTGTCGGCAACTGTCAGTAATGCCAATGAAGTAGCTGATTGGATCAGTACGGTACGTGGACCTACCAAGTTTGTTGTTGAAGAGAAGCGCCCAGTTGAACTTGAAAATCTGTACATGGTCGGTGACAAGACCGCACAGCGCGAACATCTCTTCCCGACCTTGGTCTCAGGGCGACCGAATCCTGAAGCGGCTCGGCTTGAAGATCAGACTCGAAAAATAGGAGGACGCGGCCCCGTCAAAGGTCGTCCTCGTCGAGCGCTGTACACACCAAGTCGCCTCGAGGTTCTCGATCGCCTGAATGAAGAGGGACTCCTTCCAGCGATCTTCTTTGTTTTCAGTCGCAACGGATGTAATGAGGCGGCGCAGTCGTGTTTGAAACAAGGACTCCGTTTGACATCTCCCGATGAGCGGCGACGAATACAAGAAATCGTGGCCAATCGCCTGGGTGATATTGATGATGATGACCTTGACGTTTTGGGGTACCCGCAATTTGTGGCGCAACTTGAGGCAGGTATTGCGGCTCACCATGCTGGCTTGGTCCCTCCGTTTAAAGAGACGGTTGAAGCATGTTTCGTTGAAGGTCTCGTGAAGATCGTTTTTGCGACCGAAACTTTGGCAGTGGGTATCAATATGCCGGCTCGTTCAGTGGTGATTGAGAAGTTGTCCAAGTTCACCGGAGAACATCATGAATTCCTGACGGCTGGTGAGTTCACTCAGTTGACGGGTCGTGCTGGGCGCCGGGGTCTCGATGACAAGGGTCATGCGGTGGTGTTATGGAATCCTTTCGTGACGTTTGATCAAGTTGCAGGTCTCGCGAGTTCGCGAACATTTCGTTTGACGTCATCTTTTCGACCGACATACAACATGGCAGTCAACTTGGTTCGGTCATATTCAAGTGAAGAGGCTCGCCACTTACTGAATCTGTCGTTTGCTCAATATCAAGCTGATCGTGATGTTGTGAAAATTGAGACGCGTTTAGAGCGACGTCTTGAGCAGTTATCAGAATTGCGATTAGCGGCTGAAAGTCCGTTTGGTGATATCCACGACTACCGAGCACGACTTGAAGGAAATCTTGGCATTCGTAGCGAGAGTTCAATTGAATTTTCGATGGCTCGTTTGCGTCCGGGTTCGGTGATTTTTGTAGATAAAGGAAAGTCTCCGGGACGTGCAGTCGTGCTGTCAACAGCCAATCGCTCGGGTGGGGTCAAGATCACAGTGTTGACTGCGAAACGGGCGACTCTCAATCTTTCGTCTCGTGATTTTCATGAACCGCCGCGGTTGCTCGGTCAGATTGAACTTCCTGAGCCGTTTGCACCGACTCAGCCAGACTTTCAGAAGATTGTGGTCACGCGCTTGCACCAAGCCAAAGAGGTTGCGAGCGAATGGAGATCTCCAGAGCCAGGACGCCAGGCAGTGCATCCGGTTGAAGATGATCCTGAGTTACGTGACCGATTGAAGGCGGCAGCACAAGCTGACCGAGTCTCACGTGATGTTGATCAGTTGCGTGAACAAGTCCGTGGTAAGGGAAACTCAGTGGCGCGAAAATTTGAACGAGTTCTCCGAATTCTGCAGGATTGGGATTATGTCGCGGGTTGGTCGTTGACTGAAAAAGGTGAAGTTTTAGCTCGAACTTTTCATGAGAGTGATCTGCTTGTCGCCGATTGTCTAGATCGTGGATATCTCGATGATCTAGACCCATCGTCCTTAGCCGCCTTGGCTTCGGTCTTTGTCTATGAACATCGGTCAAGTGAAGCCCCGCCGGCGCCATGGTTTCCGTCCGCTGAAGTGCGTAAAAAGTGGCGCCGTATTGAGTCGGTCAGTCGTGAGTTGCAAGCAACTGAAGAAGCCGCTTCGTTGAATCAGCATCGTGCACCTGATCCGACATATATCGCGATTGCGTACGCTTGGGCAGCGGGTGAAGGTTTTGCTGAAGTTGTCGAAGCAGAGGAATTATCTGGCGGAGATTTCGTTCGTACGATGAAGCAACTCATTGACCTGTTGCGACAGATCGGAACCATGGCTCCCGTTCCGCAAACACGTCGTAATGCTGAAGCGGCCGCTGATTTATTGATGCGCGGGGTGGTTGCGGCGTCGACGTCAGTTCCGGGAGAAATCTGATGGTGATTCAACGAGGAGAGTCGTGGGGTAGTGAAGGTATTGCAGTTGATGATTTGGTGTGGGCTTCGTCCGACTCCGAATTGGCCAAGCACATTTCCGTTGGTCGAAAAGATATTGCGGTCTCAGGTGGCGATATGTGGCGCACCATCGGTAGTCGGAATCGTCGGGTGTTATCTGGTGAAACGGCGATGTGTCTTCCGATAGATGTGATGCAAGTCGAGTATCAGACGGGCAATGGTGTAATAGTTACGAAGATGGCAGTCGCCAACGTGGTTGTACGACCCGCAAATTTGCGGGGTGGGTGGCTACGAGGTGAGATCAGCGTTGTTGCTAATGCCCAATTTCTTCGCAAATGGGATGTCGCTCCACGAGGTCATCCAAATGATGGCCGAGTTGAGTTAACTCAAGTTTCTCGGGCCATGGGTATGCGGCAACGATGGTCGGCCCGCCCACGGTTACGAACTGGTACTCATTTGCCGCACCCCTTCATCGAGTCAAAATCAGTGAAAAGTTTTGTCTCTAGTTTTGATGAAGGTTCTCACCAGATTTTGTGGATTGACCAACAACGAATTGGTCAGGTCAAGAATGTGACAATTCAAGTGATAAGCGACGCAGCTTTTTTGTGGATGTAGGGTTTACGTATGAACGCAATGAATCAGCAGATCCTTGATGCCGTTGACAATTTTGCGGATCGTTTAATCGCGGTGAGTCGCGATATTCATGCTCATCCCGAACTCAATTACGCCGAGCATTACGCCCATGACCTATTGACAGGTGTGCTTGTCGAACAAGGACTTGAAGTTACTCGTCACGCGTATGGAGTTGACACGGCATTTGAGGCGGTGGTCGGTGATGCTGGCGCTCCTGAAGTATTAGTGCTTTTAGAATATGACGCATTACCCGGCATTGGTCATGGGTGCGGACACAACGTGATTGCTGCTGCCGGTCTTGGTGCAGGCTTAGTGGCGGCTTCATTGGCGAAAGAACTCGGTGGGCGAGTGCGCATTCTTGGTACGCCTGCTGAAGAGGGTGGCGGTGGCAAAATTGCCATGGCTCGTCAGGGTGCATTTGCGTCAGGTATCGCCGCGATGATGATCCATCCAGCTGATGCTGATCTCATCAAAATGGATTCGATCGCGGTGCACACCGTTGATGTGACCTACGAGGGCAAGGCCGCACATGCCGCGGCGGCACCATGGGAGGGTAGAAACGCTTTAGATGCTGCTGTATTGGGTTATATGAATGTTGCGGCGCTCCGGCAACATATTCGACCCACCGAACGGATTCACGGAATCATTACCGAGGGCGGAGAGAAGCCAAACATTGTTCCTCGCCGAGCAGCAGCAAAGTGGTACGTCCGTTCCGACACGATTTCGACACTGCAGCCTTTGAAAGCGCGCGTGGTGAGTTGTCTTGAAGGTGCAACAAGCGCGTGCGGTTGTTCAATGTCAACCACATGGGATGATCACACCTATGCCGATGTTCGCGACAACATGGCGATCGTGAATTCTTTCGTCAGCAACATGGCAACGCTGGGTCGTTTAGTTCGCGACCCGCGCACCGATGGCCGTTCGGTGATGGGTTCGACCGATATGGGGAACGTCTCGTACCTGATGCCCTCCATTCACCCGATGGTGAAAGTTGCTCCCGATGGAGTGGCCATTCATACCGAGGATTTTGCCCACTATGCCGGTTCCGAGTCGGGAGACGAGGGAGTGCTCATTGGGGCCAAGGCAATGGCGATGACGGTGGTTGATTTGTGGACAAACGCCGAATTGCGGTCGGGAGCGGCCGCTGAGTTCGCTTCTGTGACATCTGATGTAGATGTTTTGGCGCGTTGAACACCCGACTATTCCACTTTGGGCACTATCTGACCAACTAGCGTGAAAAGCCGTGACGGTCTACGCCCCAGAGGAGTTCACCGCCGAGGAGTCGGAAGTTTTACGACGCTATTTCACTAATTTGGACGGACCTGTTTTCGCCCTGGTGAACTTACCCGAGGTGGTCAAAGGTGCTTTATTTGCGCGGTACAGCCGCACCCATAAGAGTCTTCGCCGACTTTTCTTAGATGAGTTCGTTGGTGATCTTGATATCGCCGGCGATCAGGGTGTGGACGCGACGATCGGTCTTGAGCGGGCCGAGGAGTTGTACGAAAAAGTCTTTTTCGAATACGGCGATGACTCAGTTGCGCAACTCGGTGGGGTGCACCTGGCATGCGAACAAGCCTCCAACGTGCTGACCAAAATTCTTGAGTGGGGTCGACTCGCGAGTTACCTTGAACAAAGTACGCGTTACATCGCTTATGACGCTCGTCTTGCGGGTCGTTATCGTTTCTATCGCGATCCTGAAGTTCTGAATTCGCGTTACGGAACGCGCTATGTGGGCGATATGGATCGGATGTTTGATTCATATTCGCAACTGATTGAAAAGGTCACCGATCACGTTCGGGCTTCGGTAAAGCGCGACCCTGCCGACAGTGATTTTGTCTTCCGTATGGCAACGCGAGCCAAGGCCCTTGATGCGGTCCGTGGAGTTTTGCCGGCGGCTTCGTTATCGAACGTGGGCATTTACGGCAGTGGCCAGTCGTACGAAGCAATGCTGATTCGGATGCGGTCGCATCCATTGCCGGAGGCTCGTCACTACGCCGATTTGATGCTTGAAGAATTGCGCAAAGTCATTCCGAGTTTCTTGAAGCGCGTTGACCTAGCCGATCGTGGCGGACGTTGGAGTGATTATTTGTCTGATACTCGCGAATCCACGAGCGAACTTGTGGGCGGACTTTTCGCCGAGACTCCCGTTGATCACAGTCCTCCTGTCGTTCTCACCGATTTTGATCCTGAAGGCGAAGACAAGTTGATCGCCGCAATTTGTTATTCGCATACGAGCCTGCCCGAAACACAAATCATGCAGCGCGTTCAACGTATGAGTCATGCGGAAAAGGTGGCCATTTTGAAGGCGTATATCGGTGATCGTGAAAACCGTCGCCATCGCCCTGGCCGCGCTTTTGAACGGACTGACTATCGATTTGATGTGCTGTCCGACTACGGCGCCTTCCGTGATATGCAACGCCATCGCATGTTGACCATCGAATGGCAGCCCCTCACTCCGAATCATGGGTACACGCGTCCCGATTTGATTGATGAAGCGGGACAGACGGTCGCCTTTGATGAGGTTATGAGCCGCTCGGCCGGACTCTTTGATGCCATGAAGCCAGAATTCCCGCAGCAGGCCTCATACGCCGTTTCAATGGCCTATCGAGTGCGCTATGTCATGCAGTTCAACGCTCGTGAAGCCATGCATATGCTCGAATTGCGTTCATCGCCCCAAGGGCATCCGGCTTATCGCCGTGTAGCTCTGGAAATGCATCGTCTGATCGGTGAACAAGCTGGGCATAAGGCCGTTGCTGAGGCGATGACCCATCTCACTGTTGAGGCCCCCGAACTCGAGCGTTTGGCCGCCGAACGTCGAGCTGAATCCCGTCGTGGGGGCCAATAAGTACACCGTTTAGGCAGTTCGTGACTAGTGTCACCCAAGTATCCAACAGTTGGGTGACTCAGCGTGTCTATTATCCGCGCTCACTCTTATTTTTTTAAATGGGTATCAGTGGTCAAACTTCAGGAGTAACAGGAAATCTCATGGCAAAAGATGATGACAATTTGGATCCAGAACTCGACGAGGAGTTTCTCGAAGACGAAGAAGTAGCAGACGTGGCCGACCCTGATGAGTTGCTTGACGACGAACTCGAGGACGAAGAAGACCTCGGGGTCGAAGATCTTGACACCGTGCTGGCCGAAGAGGATCCAGAAGCCGAGATTGTGCCGCTGGTCGCCAAAAAGAAGGCTAAGAAGGCCAAGAAGGATGTCGCCGAAGACGAAGATGATGACGACGATGACGAGCTCATCGGCGAAGACGACATTGAAGAAGACTTAGGTGTCATTTTGGCGGCTCGAGTCAAGGGTCGCAGCGAGGACGATGAAGAGGAGCCCGAAGAGGAAGAAGAAGACATTCAGTTGTCTAATGATCCCGAAAGTGGCATCCAACCAAAGCGCGCCGATGAGCGGATGTGTACGCAGTGCTTCTTGCTCGTTCGCAAAGGTGCGCCTATGTGTCCAATCGGCGACGACACCTGTCCATTATTCCCGTAGTCGCTGATGAGCATTGAGCCAGTCATTCGATCGGCTGGGCCCGACGATCTGGCGATGATTATTGAACTTGATGCCACGGCACGTGTTGCCGTGGCATCTCAACGTGGCGGGCTCTATTGGTTAGTTGAGCATGCTTCGGCAATATCTCTTGATCCTGAAGAGATGATTCATCACTGTTGGGTCGGAACCGTGGACGAACATATTGTCGGGTTTCTGCGTTGTGTGTTTGATGAGGTTCCACAACATGGACTGGTGTGTTCTGTGGAACGGGTGTACGTCACTGAGCAAGCCCGTGAACTCGGTTTTGGCGATGCTCTGCTACGTCAGGCCATCAAACAGGCAACAAACTTGGGATGTGTTGCCATTGAAGGCAATGCTCTGCCTGGAGACCGCGAAACTAAAAACTTGTATGAGCGCGCCGGAATTGTCGCACGAAAAATTATTGTGTCGCGACGGCTGAATCAGTAAGCGATTCAGCAATACATTTCGGTTTACTTACCGGTCCAGTTCGGAGTGCGCTTTTCGATGAAGGCAGTCAAACCCTCTTTGGTGTCTTCTGATGACATCACTTGAGCGAACAAAGTATTGGTGAGTTTCTTCAACTCGTCATCGGGTTGGTAAGCCGCTGCCAAAACAACTTGACGACTGGCGTAAACGGCCAACGGTGCGCTCGTGGCAATCTGCGCGGCCAACTTGCGAGCTTCGCTCATGGCCTCGCCAGGAGCAACTAAACGCGAAACCAATCCGAGGTGGTAGGCACGCTCGGCGGGGATGGGGTCGCCCGTGAGAATTGCTTCCATGGCAGCCGCCTGTCCGATTGCTCGCGGCAAGCGGAAGAGTCCACCGGCGCCTGCGATGAGATTGCGCTTGACTTCTGCAAGTCCAAATGACGAACGAGTTGTGGCGATCACGAGATCGGCGGCCAAAACAATTTCGCAACCGCCAGCGGTGGCAAGACCATCAACGGCAACGATGATGGGCTTACGTCGTTCGCGGTAAACAAATCCAGCAAATCCGCCACGCTTGGTATTGAGATCTCCGGCTTGGCCTGAGTTAATGGCTTTGAGGTCTGCGCCGGCACAAAAGACTGGACGCTCTTGGCCTTCTGTGTTTGCGGTCAGAATGCCAACCCAAACTTCATCGTCAGCTTCTAATTGATCAATGGCTGCTTCAACACCACGGGCCACATCGCCGTTAATCGCGTTGCGCGCATCAGGGCGGTTGAGGGTGATGATTCCCACTCGGCCTTCGGTGCTGTATGTGACGATGTCGTTAGGTGTTGAGTCGCTCATACCTTTGACCGTAGCGGGAGCGAACCGCTCAGGACTAACCCTCGTCAGTTGTTGGTATCTCAGCGACTGGTGCTTCGGCGACTTCAGGGGTCGATTCGGCGGGCGCTTCAACGGGCAGTTCGGTGACGACAACTTCGGCAACGACAGCCTCAACGACTGCTTCGCTGGCTATTTCAGTTAGCGCTTCAACGGCCGCGGCCTTGGGGGCAGTCGGCGGCTTGGGCGGCAGCTTCTTGGCCGGAGGACGAACGGCGCGTAATGGCTTTGGCGCGTGATTCGTTGATGCAACAGCAATACCAAGGCTGGCTGCGATCTGGGGCAGCAATGCGCCCAAACGTTCAACGGTCTTGGCCAAATCGGGAGTAATTGTCTCAGGCTTTGAGGTAACGGTCACCTGAGCGCGGATGGGAGCGAAGGCGACTGCTTCAAGAACTGCAATCCAACGATCGGCCAAAGCGTCAGCCACGAGGCTTTGCGAAGTGGCTTCAGCTAGTCGACGTCCGAGTTCGTCGGGGAATATTGCTCCGGCCTTCGGCGGTTGACCCGCCAACTTGAGCGCACGAACAATACGTCCGACGCCAAGCGCAGCATCGATATCTTCGAGCCAATTCTGCTGTTCCTGATCGGCGCGGGCAGTGAGCCCAGTCCGCAATTCGGCGACGAGTTCACGACAATTTTCGGCTCGTTCAATCACCGGGTCGTTAGCGGCAGCAACAACGCTGCGAAGATCGCGCAAGTCAAGTTCGGCCAGATCTTTGCGAGCGGCTTCGGCACGGTCGAGCCAATCGGCGACGCGAAGACGGGGGAGAAGATTCTCGGCCATCTGCAAGACGCTTTGCTCGGGCATGGTTGGCTTACCTTCGGCGGCAAGGGCAGCGTTGGCGTCTTTGAGACGCTGACGAACGGTCTGCATACCTTGCAGCGCCAGTTCGGCAATGGGACGCTGATCTTCGGGAAGTTCAGACAAAACTGCTTTGCGATTGGTCGAACCAGCCTTTAAACGCTTGGCTTTGGGACGCTGGGGCAATTCGGGGGGAGTCTCGAAATGGGGACGACGCGGTCCGCGGGGCTTGTCGGCACCAGCAGCGTTATCGCGACGAGGACGACGATCATTGTCTCGGCCAGCGCCATCGCCGCGAGCGGGACGGTCACCACGTGCGGGACGATCACGACGATCACCGCGATCGCGACGGTCGCCACGATCTTTCTTGGCGAGTTGTTGAGTCACCGCTTCAAAGGGCTTGTCGTTTCCGACGAGCGTGATTTTTTCAACTTTGTCAACTTTGACGCGGCCTTGGGTGATGCTGACGATCGTGATTCCGTCAATGTCGAAGTCTGCTTCGGCTTTGACAACATCTCCGGGCTTTGATCCCTGCGATAAGAGGGTTCCGTCAAGAACTCCCTTGGGCTCGCGGGCACCTGCGGCGCGCCAGGTCCAGGTCCCATCGGGGCGTGAACTTGTTAACTCGATTTCAATCCTGCGGGACATGGTTGCCAACCCTATCGGGAACGCACATCGGTGCGTTCATGTCCGCGTGAACCGAAGTTGTGCTGGTAATTTCACCAAGTGCCGATTTACGCCCTGGGTGACCGCACCCCAACGATTCATCCTGATGCCTATATCCATCCTGAAGCCGTGATTATTGGTTCAGTGACAATCGGGGCCCAGAGTTCAATCTGGCCTGGGGCAGTGTTGCGCGGTGATGATGGTGACATCATCATCGGTGAGCGCACTTCAATTCAAGATGGTTCAGTGCTTCACACCACTCACGTCTTTCCAACAATTGTGGGTAACGATTGCGTGATTGGCCACATTGTGCATCTTGAAGGTTGCACGATCGAAGACGGTTCGCTCATCGGCAATGGTTCAATCGTTTTGCATCGAGTCATTGTCCGTACGGGTGCAGTGGTCGGGGCCAATTCGGTGGTGTTAAACGGTTTAGAAGTTCCAAGTGGCGCATTGGCTGTCGGTGCGCCAGCAACTATCAAATTAGATAAGGCGCGTGCAGCCGATATTCAGTTGGGTGCAGCTTCTTATGTGGCGCGAGCCAAGATGTACAAAGAACAACTCCGTCGACTCGACTGAGTGATCGGTAATTTTGTCATGACGCTTTCGGTAGTAATTCGCACAACGCCAACTGAGGTTGAATTCGTCAGTGACCTTGTGTGGTCACTTGGTGTGGTGGCGATTGAAGAGCACTGGGATCCCAACGGGGTTGTGCGTTTGCAGACTTCACTCGGTGACGACTTAGAAGTCGTTAAACAAGCAATGAATTCTTTGCCCGTTGTTTTGGATTGGTCAACGACAACTGTCAATGAAACAGTGGCGAATACTTGGCGTGAATTTGCGCAGCCAACAGTTATCGGTCGACGAATCGTCATTGCCCCCGTATGGTGCGCTGAACAGGAAGTTGCCGAAGCGGTCAAATCTTTGCCCGACCCCAACCAGGCAGTGGTGATTCCGATTGAACCTGCCAGCACATTTGGCATGGGTGATCATCCAACGACAATGAGCAGTCTGTTAATGATTGAGAAATACTTGAAGTCTGATGATGTGCTGATTGACGTTGGCTGCGGAAGTGGCGTACTCGGTATTGGTGCACTGCGAATGGGAGCATCTCGAGCGATTGGTATGGATATCAATCCGTCCTGTGTTCCGGTTTCTCAGGAGAATGCCCGACTCAATCAAGTGAGTGATCGATGGTCTGTTACGACTGAACCCGTTGCAGTTATTGGCTTTCCAGCCAACATTGTGGTCGCCAATATTCTGGCGCCGGCACTTATTGAGTTGAGTGATGAACTCAAGAGGCTGACCAGACCCGATGGAGTGTTGATCATTAGTGGCGTGCTTGCTGAACATTACGAGCATGTTGCCAAGGCACTAAAACCACTTCACGAGTTTGATCGAATTGAACATGGCGGATGGGCTGCTGTGGCATTTCGCAGAATTTGACTATGTAGTTTCTGTTTTTACTATGTAGTTTCTGTATTGATGCCGTTGCTGTATTAATTGACGAGAGTGTCGATGTCTTGTTGAGTCGGCAACGAAGGCACTGCACCCTTTTTCGTTGCTGCAAGAGCGCCGGCTGCAGAGGCTCGACGGGCCGCAGTTGTGATATCTGCACAATGGGCAAGAGCAGTAGCCAAGGCACCACACGCTGCATCACCGGCACCAGTCGTGTCGATTGCTCGTACTGCAAATGGCGGTATCTGAAGTTCGCCATCTTTGGTCACTATTTTGATTCCGCGAGCGCCGAGCGTAATGACAACTATGGAGACACCCGATTCAAGAAGTGATGTTGCTCCGCCGAGTAATGCCACTTCGTGTTGGTTGGGCATGATGACATCACATAACTGCAGAACTGAACGATTGAGTTGGGCTGCTGGTGCGGGGTTCAGAATCGTTCGGGCCCCACCAACTTTGGCAATGGCGAGAGCAGCCTCAACTGCGTCAATGGGAACTTCAAGTTGACAAAGCAAAACTCCGGCCCGACTAATCACATCGCGGTGAGCATCGACGACGCTGATGGATAGATCGGCGTTGGCACCTGGAACGACGACGATGGAGTTCTCGCCTTGTTCATCAACTGAAATAAGAGCACGCCCCGTCGGACCTTGGTGATCGGTGACATAAGCGGCGATTCCCTCAGAGGTCATGAGTCGATGCAAGGTTTCACCAGCGGCGTCGGTTCCGAGACATGTGATGAAGGCAGTATCGGCACCAGCGCGTCGACTGGCGACTGCTTGGTTCAGACCTTTTCCTCCGGCATGTTCGGCGTAATTTGTTCCGAGAACTGTTTCGCCAGGGGCGGGGAGACGTTCGACCGAGGCGACGAGATCAAGGTTGCTGCTGCCGAGAACCACAACTTCGTATGCGTGGGAGCCATTTGCCATGTCACTAGTGAACCATGCCGTACAGAGACAAACACTGCACTAACTTGCCGGAGGGTTGTTGCAAGGGGCTATTTCGTCATGACGAAATAGCCCGTAGGAGTGGGGTGAGATCGAGGCGGTCGATCGCGGGCAAGTATGAACGCGCCGCGTCACTTCGAAATTTGGTGCACAAATCCGGGCGAAAGAATCGCGCGCCCTCGCGTACGACATAATTCAAAATAAAAAACCGATATGCCTCGGGAAGAAATCGAATATCGGATTCAGTTAACGGAAAAATCTGGTGATAGGTCCGAATGAATTCCACAAACTGCGGTTCTACCAAAGTGTGAGGGGAGTACGACCACTGAGTTCGATCACCAGTCGCCGATGAGACTCGGGATAAAAAGTAAAAGTCAAGCAATCGTGACTCAACACGGAACCAGTCGTAGTCCCAACGTGAGAACAAGGTGAACGGTTGAGTTGACGAGCCCTGATTGTCAATCGAGAAATTGCCGAGATTCCAATCAACCAAAATGGGAATACGTTTCCAAGAGTCGTAACGAATATTCTCAAGCTCTAACAAAAAGTCATGCGTGTGCTTGTGGAGTACACCGATGTGTTCGGGAGGAAGGGAGAAATTCCTTGGAGCGAACGGACTTGAGAGAAGATCCAAGAGATGAATTGCATCGGCCTTAATGCTGTTCGACGTAGCTGGAATCTCGGTCGCAATCTCATCACACGCTCGATGAAAATAAGCGATCTCGTGAGCTAGACAACGCGATTGCTCACGACTCAATTGAGGGGGCAACATATCGCGTTTTGATGCCTCGCCATAAAAGGCGACCCACAAGTTGCCGTCGTACCAAGTGAAGGGCCTCTCTGCAGCGAATGGTTCTGGGCTGGGCTGAGTCGACTTTGCTAAGACCGGCGCCAAGAAATTTTCAAAGCGAGTTCCCTGAAGTAACTGCGTACAACGAAACAAACGATCGTGA
Organism: Ilumatobacteraceae bacterium; assembly: GCA_044358015.1. Taxonomy (GTDB): domain Bacteria; phylum Actinomycetota; class Acidimicrobiia; order Acidimicrobiales; family Ilumatobacteraceae; genus Casp-actino8. The sequence goes on along the minus strand of JBIKOO010000001.1, from coordinate 109,297 downwards.
TCTTCGGCAAAAAGAAAATACGATCCGTAATTCGACACCTTGGCATAAACATGAGAAGCGTCATCAAGATGGACGCGAAAGACGGTATTCGTTGAGACTCGTGGACTGGTGTCTTCAACGTCGACGATGACGCGAGGGTCTCCGAAATCTGACCAAGCGGCAGCAAGGGCCTGACGATATTCGGAGTGACTCATTGACTCATTGTCTCACTCAGGCGAGACAGTTGAACGGCAGTTGAAAGAAAATCGTCAGCTGGCGTTGGCTCGAATGCCGATGGGGGCAATCAAACGAAATCCAGCTTCGTGGCGTTCGTCTTCGCTTTCGCCACCCCACAGGCCGTACTCGTGATTGTCGCGAGCAAAATCGCGACATACATCTTGAACGGTGCAACCTGAGCACACGCTGCGGGCAAGGGCTTCTCGTCGTTCACGGGCTTGCGGTCGTTCCGCAGTCGTGGGAAAGAAGAGGTGAGTCATACCGCGGCATGCTCCAGCGTCCATCCAAACGTCGTCCGTCTGTTGACGGGTGATGATGATTTCTACAGCTGCCACACGACCCCCTGGTGGTGAAAACTTGCTACATACCTACTTACTTACTACATACCTACTTGCTGCTTACCTTGATGTATTCCCCATGTCGCAAGCAGGTCACACTGCCGACAACGACATGACTCTAGATGGAATTAATCATCGAGTCAAAAAAATCTTGTGAAAGAAAAAAGACCTAACTTACAAAATGGCGGACCCCGGCGACGAACTGATCGATGTCGGTCACTTGGGTATCCCAGGACGCCATCCAGCGCACCTGATGGTGGTGGGAGTCCCAGTCGTAGAAAAAGGACCAGTCCCGTAACGACTCAATTTGGCTGGCCGGCAGAATGGGGAAAATGCTGTTGACCTCGGGCGTCGAAGACAGTTGAACGCCGGGCAGTCCAACGGTCTGCTGGTGCAGAAGGGTTGCCATTGAATTGGCATGACGCGCATTCGTGATCCAGAGATCGTCAGTCAGGAGGGCCGAAAACTGGGCCGAGATAAAGCGGACCTTGGACGGGAGTTGAGTGACTTGCTTGCGGACATATGGTGCACTGCGGGCCATCTCGGGGTCGAGGTACACGACTGCTTCGCCATACATCATTCCGTTCTTGGCTCCACCAAAAGAAATGACGTCCACGCCCGCATCAACCGTGAAAGACTTCAACGCTTGTTGTGTGCCTCCAAGAGCAGCCGTCGCATTCGCAATACGCGCACCGTCCAGGTGCACCTTCATCCCCATTGAATGGGCGGCATCGCACAAAGCCCCAATTTCATTGGGCGTATATAACGTTCCCCATTCAGTGCTTTGAGTGATTGACAGAACACTCGGCTGAACATGATGAACAACACCAAGGAAATGTTGCAGACTCAAAACTTGGTCGGGTGTGATCTTGCCGTTGATTGATGGGAGGTCAATGAGCTTTGAACCAAGAATTCGTTCTGGAGCGCCGGTCTCATCGACGTTGATATGTGCGGCGTCGCTGCAGACAACTGCCCCCGCGGGGGAGAGCAGTGTTGCGAGTGCAAGCACATTGGCCCCTGTTCCGTTCCACACCATCAACGTTGACACCTGTTGACCGAATAGATCGTTGAAATCGGCTTCGGCTTGTGCGGTCCAGGGATCGTCGCCGTAGGCAACCGCATGTCCGCGGTTGGCGCGATCGATGGCCTCAAGTACCAATGGATGGACTGCGGCATTATTGTCGCTCGCAAAGCGACTATCGGGGGTGGGAGGAGTCAAGCTCGAACTAGTAGGCAAACTCTCGGGCGAATTCATGGTGTGAGTCTGTCGCCTCCACCAAAGTTTGTGACTCATTCCCAAAATTTGCTAGCGACATGTGCGAGTATTTCGTCATGACGAAATCAACCCCAGGGGTACGGGTGCGGGCCGAAAGTGGTCCACGTTGCCGTTGGTGTCGCCGAGTTATGCCCGAACAAAAAGGGGCCGGCCGAAAAAGGGTTTTCTGCAGTCAGGCCTGTCGCCAATGGGATTGGGTCGGTCGCCAACGAGCCCGAGAACTCAAACTCAGTGAAGACGAGTTGGTGGTTGCCCGGCAAGAGATTGATTCGCTGTACGACGATCTGTATGTCTTGGCGTGCGCAGTTGATGACACTGAACGTGAACTCAAACTTGGCAAGCCGACAGTCACGAGTTTGAACGAAGCTATGGACTGGATCTTGGAAGCTGCTCGACCATTAAGAAATCGAGCGCTGATGCCACCGGGATCAGATCAATAATTCTGAGCAAATAGTTCTGGCCTGCGCTGTTGATATCCCGCCCATAATCTCCGTTATGACACTTTGATCTGAGACGAATGTCAATTCGTTTTCAGATCACAAAAAGCCTGCTCCTACTGCAGTTCTGCAGCTCGTGCGGTTTCAGCGCACGTCGATGAGGTCAACGACAAAGATCAACGTTTCGTTGCCTTTGATGACGCCGCCAGCGCCTCGGCTGCCGTAACCAAGTTCGGGCGGAATCGTGAGTTGACGGCGACCGCCAACCTTCATACCGGCGACACCTTGGTCCCATCCGCCAATGACTTCACCGGCGCCGAGTCGGAAACTGAAGGTCTCCATACGATCCCAGGAAGCATCAAATTCTTGGCCAGTGCTCCAGGCGACCCCGACGTAGTGCATGACGGGGCGACAACCAGCAGTTGCCTCTTTGCCCTCGCCAGTCACGATGTCGTCGATGACCAAGCTGGTGGGTGGATCCCCTGCGGGAACTGTGATGACGGGCTTGCCGGCGTGTGTAGACATTCTTGAATCCTAGATGACGGCCTGTTGAGCCTCTTAGGCGGTCGCTGAATTTTTGGGTCGCATATAGGTGCCCTGAGCGACCGCTACGGGCTTTGATTCATCATCGGTATAGGCAATGACGGTCCCGACGATTGAGCGTGAGCCAAGGCTGTCAATGCGCGCACGCGCCCGAATCACCTCTCCCCTTGCTGGGCGTAAGAAACGAATCGACATCTCACTTGTCAAGGTCATCGGCTCCATGCCAATTGCCGACAACGAAGCGTAAAACAACGCGGCATCACAAATGCTGAAGACGGTTGGTCCGCTAATGATTTTCCCAGGGCGCAATGAGGCAGCGCTTGGGTACATCACCGCGACCGACATTCCAAAAGCCATCTCTTCACAGGCGTTCTGATTGCCGCCGAACGCTCCCCCGATGAAGGCATTCATTTCATCAACGGATACGAGAGGTGCTCGTGATTCAAGCTCTTTGTTCGACATAGTTCCTACCGTAGTCATGAGTGTTGCCTACAGTACGAGTTATGGATTCGCGCGCTCAAGAAGTGATGGCCCAAGTTGCATCAATCGGAAACGCCGATCTGCGTTGGAAAGACGGGCGTGCGTTTTCGTTGGCGTACTACGCCGGACCTGAAGTGCAAGAAGTGGCCGATCGCGCTTATGCGATGTATGGGTCTGCCAACGGATTGAATGCTGATGCGTTCCCGAGTTTGAAAAAGTTCCAAGCCGATGTCGTCGCGACAGTTAATCGTTGGGTGCATGGCGATGAAACGTCTGCTGGCTTTATGACGAGTGGTGGAACAGAAAGTATTTTGCTCGCTGTCAAAGCAGCTCGCGAACGGGGTCGTCGCGAATTTGGAATCACTCAGCCCAATGTGGTGCTGCCAACTTCTGCGCACGCAGCATTCGAAAAGGCTTGCTACTACTTTGGACTTGAAAGTCGACGAGTTCCGGTGGGCGCTGACTGGCGTGCCGATGTTGAAGCAACGCGACAAGCCATTGATGCCAATACGGTGTTGATTGTTGGTTCCGCACCGCAGTACCCACAAGGTGTCGTTGATCCCATTGTTGACCTCGCGGCGATCGCTCGCGAGAGGAATATCAATTGTCATGTTGATGCATGTATGGGTGGCGTGACCCTCACCTTTCTCGAACGACTCGGTGAGAATATTCCTCTATGGGATTTTCGCGTGGACGGTGTCACCAGCATTTCGGTCGACTTGCATAAGTACGGTTACACATCCAAAGGTGCCTCGGTCATCATGCATCGCAATCGTCAATTGCGCTCGTACCAAACGTTCGTTACCGACAATTGGTTAGGCGGTTTCTACGGATCATCGGGAGTGCTTGGAACTAAAAGTGGTGGTCCGATGGCCTCGGCCTGGGCAGTGATGAACTACTTGGGCGACGAGGGGTATTTACGACTGACCGAGTCGGCGCGGGCAACAACTCGACAGTTGGCAGACGCAATTGAAAAAATCGACGGACTTCAATTGCGGGCCTACCCCGACAGCACATTGTTGTCTTTTGGGGCACAAGACTTTGATGTGTTCGCAGTTGCTGATGAATTAGCAAAAACTGGTTGGTATGTCGACAGACAAGCCCCTCCCGACTCTTTGCATTGCACAGTCAACGCTGTTCACCATCAAGTGATTGAAGAATTCATCGTTGATCTCAGTCATGCCGTCACCAAAGTTCGAGATGCCGGTTCAACTGGCTCGGTGGGTGCGTACGGCACGATTGAGTGACGTCGGTTGTGTTAGTAATTTGGCATGAGTCTGCGATTCGGAATTTTCATGCCACCCATGCACAAGACGGGTGTCAACCCCACTCTCGCTCTTCAACGAGATCTCAAACTCCTTGAGCATCTTGATGAACTTGGCTTTCACGAAGCCTGGATCGGCGAGCATCACTCGGCCGGATCAGAACTCATTGCTTCTCCTGAAGTGATGATTGCTGCTGCTGCCGAGCGGACCAAATACATCAAGTTGGGAACAGGGGTGAACTCGCTTCCCTATCACCATCCATTCATGTTGGCTGATCGCATTGTCATGCTCGATCACCTCACTCGTGGTCGCATGATGTTTGGTGCTGGTCCTGGTCAATTGACTTCTGATGCTCACATGTTGGGTATTGACCCAATGACTCAGCGTCCCCGTATGGAGCAATCGCTCGATGTGATGATGCGTTTGTTCCGCGGTGAGACCGTCACCGAACAAACCGACTGGTACACCTGTAACGAAGCAGTATTACAAATCAAGCCGTACAGCAATTTTGATATTGCGGTTGCTTCGTCGGTTTCGCCTTCTGGTTCTAAATTGGCCGGAAAATATGGCGTCGGTTTGATTTCCATTGCTGCTACCGAACCGGCGGCATTCCAGATGCTTGATTACAACCTCAAGGTATGGGAAGACGAAGCGCAACGACACGGTCATGTGGTTGATCGTTCAAAGGCTCGTCTCATGGGTCCGATGCATATTGCTGAAACTGTTGAGAAGGCCCGCGAGAATTGTCGCTATGGATTGCAATGGATCTGGGACTATCTCGGTCACATCATTCCGTTGGGTGATCCCAATGGTCCTCCCCCGCCCACTGATATCGACGATTTCATCGATCAGGCCAATGAATCAGGTCGGATGGTGATTGGTACTCCCGAGATGGCAATCGCCCAAATCGAACGACTCCAAGAAAAGACTGGTGGATTCGGCTGTTACTTGTTCATGGGAGCCGACATGGCCGACTGGCATCAGACCTTGCGTAGTTATGAACTATTTGCCGAGCAAGTGATTCCGCACTTCACGGGCCAATTGGCAGGACCACAAGCAAGTTACGACAAGATCATTGGTGCGGGGAGCCGCTGGGTTGATGCCACGCTAGGTGCACAATTAACTGCGATTGCTGACTACGAAGAGCAAAAAGCCCAGCGATCCTGAAAAGGGTGATGATCGGCACAGCGAAAATCTGTGATGTTGTCGTTACCCACGACGGTCACGGACTATGGTCAAGTTGTCGTTAACCCCGACCGGGAGAGTTGCGGTGCCACCAGCATCGCAACGCCGAAGGAGCAACCTCCCCGGAATCTCTCAGGCCAACGGACCGGACGGGTGAGACAACGCTGGAAAATTGACGTGTTCGCACGCCATACCGAAGGGGAAAGTTCAACTTTGTGTTGAATGAAGCTCTCAGGTCCACTTCGGTGGAGAGACAGCGGGGGAAGCACAACACGACTTTTGTCATGAACTGTTTGGAGCTTCCATGTCGACGTATTCACTAGATGAATTATTTGATCGCGACGGATTTTCTCGTCGACACATCGGAACTCTTGACGCTCATGATTTGCAGGAAATGTTGCAAGTGATTGGCGTTGAATCCGTGGCCGCTCTCATTGATCGGACTGTGCCAGAAGCGATTCGTCTACGCGATGATTTGGCATTGCCGAGTGCTCTTACTGAATCAGAAGTGACCGCTGAGTTACGGCAGATCGCATTGATGAATCGACCGCGACGCAGTTTGATTGGCATGGGCTACACCGGCACGATCACTCCCCCGGTTATTCGGCGCAACGTGCTCGAAAATCCGGCGTGGTACACCTCGTACACGCCGTACCAGCCGGAAATTAGTCAAGGTCGACTTGAATCGCTTTTGAATTTTCAAACGATTATTTCTGATTTGACGGGACTTCCAATTGCCAATGCTTCACTCTTGGACGAGGCAACTGCAGCAGCCGAAGCAATGACGATGGCGCGGCGCGCAAGTAAATCAAAATCGGCCACTTTCTTTGTACATCGCGATACCCATCCGCAAACGATTTCCGTCATGGCGACAAGAGCCGAACCCCTAGGTATTGAACTCATAGTGGGAGATATTGATGCTCTAGATCCAACGAACATTTTCGGAGCACTCTTTTCGTATCCGACCTCAACCGGTTCAATTCACGATTGGTCGTCAACGATCGCATCAGTCAAGGACGCGGGTGCGGTGGCAGTTGTTGTCACTGATCCTATGGCTTGCGTGGTGTTGGCATCACCAGGTCAACTCGGCGCAGACATAGCGGTTGGTTCGGCCCAACGATTTGGTGTGCCGATGGGATTTGGTGGTCCGCACGCCGCGTTTATGGCAACGACTGAGGCCTATGCGCGGAGTCTTCCTGGTCGTTTGGTAGGCGTGAGCACCGATACGGAAGGTCGTTCCGCTTTACGTTTGGCACTGCAAACGCGCGAGCAACATATTCGTCGCGAAAAAGCAACCAGCAACATCTGTACGGCTCAAGCATTGCTCGCCAATATCGCCGGCTTTTACGCCACGTGGCATGGACCCAGCGGATTGGAACGGATAGCCCGGCGCGTTAATCGCCTGACTACGATGGCAGCACAAGGTCTTCGGGCTCATGGATTTGAACTTGTTCACGACACCTGGTTTGACACGATTACGGTGCGTGTTCCACAAGGCGCGAAAGGCGTTATCGATAATGGCCGTTCGCTTGATTTGGACTTCCGAGTCGTTGATGAGTTAACGATCGGTCTCACCTTTGATGAGACATCCACATTAGAGATTGTCGCGGATGTTCTGAGAGCATTTGGTTGCACCGACATAATGTCGCCCGAAAAATTTGACGCACCTGATGTGGGAATTCCATTGGCGCTTGTGCGCACCGATGAAATCTTGACGGCCAAGGTTTTTCATTCATGTCAAACCGAACATGAAATGTTGCGTTACCTCCGTCGATTAGCCGACAAAGACTTAGCGCTTGACCGAACCATGATTCCGCTTGGTTCATGCACCATGAAACTAAACGCCACAACTGAAATGGAACCCGTGACGTGGCCTGAATTTGCCAATGTGCATCCGTATGCACCACTTGATGAAGTCCAGGGCTACTTGTCTCTCATCAAGCAGCTTGAAGATATGTTGATTGCTGTCACGGGCTATGACGCCGTGAGTTTGCAACCGAATGCTGGTAGCCAAGGTGAACTCGCTGGACTGCTAGCAATCCGTGCCTACCATCGCAGCCGTGGTGATATTGAACGAACAGTCTGTTTGATTCCATCGAGTGCCCACGGAACAAATGCGGCGAGTGCTGTGATGGCCGGTATGTCAGTTGTTGTGGTGGCGTGTGATGACCGTGGAAATGTTGACATCACCGACCTGCAATCAAAAGTTGATGTGGCTGGAGACAAACTCGCGGCCATCATGGTGACATACCCATCAACCCATGGCGTGTTTGAAGATGGCATCACCGATATTTGTCGCATCATTCACGAGGGTGGCGGTCAGGTCTACGTTGATGGCGCCAACTTAAACGCACTAGTTGGCCTCGCGCAGCCTGGCGTGTTCGGTGCAGATGTCAGTCACTTGAATCTGCACAAAACTTTCTGTATCCCCCATGGTGGAGGTGGCCCAGGAGTCGGACCTGTTGCGGTGCGTCGACATCTCGCTGATTTCCTGCCAGGCGATCCCCTTGCTCCGATTGGATCGCAGGCTGTTGGACCAGTGTCGGCTGCCAATTTTGGTTCGGCGAGTATCCTGCCGATTTCGTGGGCCTACATCAGGCTGATGGGTGCGAGCGGAGTCCGTCTCTCAACTGAGATGGCGATTGTGAACGCGAATTATGTAGCGCGTCGTCTTGATGCCCACTTCCCCGTCTTGTATACCGGCACCCACGGATTCATTGCCCACGAATGCATTATTGATGTGCGCGGGATCACCAGAGATTTTGGAGTAACGGTGGACGACGTGGCAAAGCGTCTGATGGACCATGGTTTCCATGCGCCAACGATGAGTTTCCCCGTCGCCGGTACTTTGATGATTGAACCGACCGAAAGTGAAACCAAGGCTGAACTTGATCGTTTGTGCGATGCCATGGTGGCGATTCGGGTCGAGATTGATCAGATCGCCGCTGGAGTCATTGCTGTTGAAGACAGTCCGTTGCGACATGCTCCGCACACCGTTGCCGATCTTGTTGGTGAGTGGAACCGCGCCTATCCCCGATCGGCCGGAACTCCGTCCTTGTCAGGTTCGTACGGATATCACACGCCAGTGAGTCGAATCGACGCGGCCTATGGCGACCGTAACTTGGTGTGCACCTGTGCGCCTCTTGAAGCGTATGCGTCATCATGAAGATGATTCGGTAGTTTGGGCGCCATGGCTACCAAAAAGACCGCCCCCAAATCTGAGCCAACAGCCGACGCTTCGTCGCACTCGGCAATTCCGGGTGTGAATGATTTATTGGGTCTATTGGGTGGCGCCAATCCGTTGATGGCGCTCGGGCGCATGGTTGAAACCGTGATGCAAGTTACTGGTGACATTGTGCAATCAATTGGGACATTTAACGACACGATGTCTGAACTCAACAAAGTCGCTCATCGTGTCAACGCTCTCTTGGATGAAATTGAAGGTCCAGTTGCCGAGATCGTGCCACTTGTACAAGCATCAGCAAAGCAAGCAAAGTCAACTTTGAAAAAGGTAGATGGTGTGATTAATCAAATCGGCACCCTGCCAGCTGATGTCTCAAAGGCCGTGTCGACTCTCGGAGATCTTGCCGGACGGCTTGGTCCTCTTGCTCAGTTCGCCGAAGTCGCTGGCGGGATGTTCGGCAGCAAATCAAGTACTAGCTGAATCGGCTTTTGGCTAAATCAGCGTTTAACTCGTCGTGAACGTACGCCTCTACTTTTTTGCGACAAACGGCAGATCAACAATTCGGCCAGGAAGTTCACTGCCGCGAACATCGATTGCAACCATGTCTCCTACTTTGTAGGACGGTTCAATCAGTGCGAGAGCGATTCCGTGTTCAAGAATTGGGGAGTAATTTCCGCTCGTGACGACGCCGATGACTTTGCCATCACAAAGCACGTTGCACTCAGCGCGCGGTGGTCGACGGCCATCGGTCGAAATTCCGCGTAAGACCCGCGAAACTCCGGTTTGCTTTTCATGTGCCAACGTAGAACGACCAATGAAATCACCTTTGGTCCATGAGATGACCCATTCCAGGTTCGCTTGCAGCGTTGTGATGCCATGGCTAAGTTCATGTCCATGCAGAGGTAATCCTGCCTCAAGGCGCAAAGTGTCACGAGCGCCAAGGCCCGACGGCTGTACACCGGCTTCGAGTAATGCTTTCCACAATGCCGCAGCGTGCGAATTCTCAATAGCGATTTCGATTCCTTGTTCACCGGTGTAGCCGGTCCCCGCAACTGTGCAAGTAACACCGTTCCACGTGCATTGAGCCACCCTAAATTTTCCGACCGCCGCCGCTTCAGGGAAAAAGGTTGCAACCTTTTCACGTGCGTTCGGTCCCTGCACCGCGAGTACGGCACGAGTTGCAGTGGTGTCAACTCCCCCGATCGCGGCGATGACATCACCAGTGTTTGATGCATTGGGCATGACATCGAAAACCTGATCGGCAATCCACCACACAATGATGTCATCAAGTACCGAGGCATTAGTCGGGTCAAGTAAGTGGGTGTACTGTGCCCGACCTGGCCCAATTTTGTTGAGGTCGTTGGTGAGCGATTTTTGCAAGATGTCAAATGCGTGAGCACCTTCAACGCGAACGGTTCCAAGGTGCGACACATCAAAGACCACCGCGTCATGGCGACAAGCCAAATGTTCTGACAAAGTTCCGCCGGCATATTGCAGCGGCATATCCCAACCACCGAAAGGAGTCATTCGAGCATCTAAGGCCCGATGTTCAGCATCGAGTGGCGAGTATTTGAGCATTAACCGATCTTACGTAGATCGGTCACTACGGGTTCGACAAGTTGTGGATACAGGGCGATTAATTGACCATCAACTTGATCCTTGACTTGAGCCAGAGGCAAAAGGTTCAGTACACCTTGACCCCGCCGAACCACATCAATGAGGTCATCACCTTGGCATAAAATTACTGACGAGCCGCTAATCACAAGATGGGCTGAGGTGATATCCGCTTGTTCTTGTTGACCGAGATAGTTGAAAACTTCGCGAACTGATTCCAGTTTGATTCCAGCATCGAGCAAGCTTTTGACCACTCGCAGTTCAAGCAAGTTGCGATAACTGTAATGACGACGACTGCCGCTTCCGGTGGCCTCATGAACGGCCGGACGCACCAATTGGGTACGAGCCCAGTAATCGAGTTGCCGATAGGTAATACCGACGATGTCACAGGCTTGGGTGCCACTAAAGGTCGAGACCTGTGCGTTCATCTTTGGCAGGGTACGGCGCTCAGCGACAACCATCAACTCTCATGGCATAGTCGTCTTGAGAAAAATTGTTATGCCTGCTCAGGACTGGAAATCCTCGGGGTTAATACTGTCAATGAAGTCTCGGAACTCGTCAACGAGGTCGTCAGTGGCTAAATCTTCTTCGAGGCTGTCCTCAAGATCGTCTGATTCGTTGAGATCATCATCAAACTCGTCTCCCTGCGGAACGAGCTTGCCCGCGACGTCAAGTACTTCGCCTTCGCAATAAATCGTGCAACCAGCCCGCACCGCGACTGCAATGGCGTCAGATGGTCGACTTGAAACGACGACCGGGCCAGATCGCGACTGCAGATGTAACTCCGCGAAAAAGATGCCCTCATTCACTTCAGTAATGACCACTCTGTCGAGGACCGCTCCGAGGGCCCCAAAAATGTTTACGATCAAATCGTGAGACAGTGGACGAGTGGTCTCGCGACCCTCCATAGCCCACTGGATGCTCGCGCCTTCTGGTTGCCCAATATAGATCGGTAGTAATCGGCGTTCGCCACTGCGTTCACGAAGAAAAACCACGGGGATATTGCCAGCAATATCTCGACGCACGCCGACGAGTTCCATAGGGGCGAGTTCGGAAGAGGCCATAAGCCGATGGTACTCCCCCAGATGCCCGTGGCTAATTGCAGACCGTGTTAATTCTGATTAACGCGAATCGCGTAGAGGCGCCACGGCGCGGGCTACCAAGATGGCGCGCAATCGGCCTCCAAGATCGCCGAGATCGTCGAGCAGATTATTCGACTCTTGGCGTGACTCGGGTGAACGACGTCGCAAGACCGGCAGTACTCGTTGCTCAAACAAGCCAGCTTCACGTTCGGCCGAAATCTTCCAGGCCTTGAGGTGGCGCACATCAAAGCCAGCTTCGGCGAATCCGCGAGCGACTTCGGCAACTGCCAGATCGTGTTCGTCGAAGAGTCCTTGGTTGCCCACCTGACGAGCTGTCACGAGGTGGAAACTTTCAAGATCTTTCAATATGGCTTCGTCGAGTCCCGAAAGCTCGAGCAGTTCGGCACGGCTATATGTAGCCGGACGACCAACCGCGTCTGAAGGGTCAGGCAGCGCGGGACGTCGTGCAGCATTTTGACTTTGGCGATCGGTCACGATGGGGAATGCTTTGGGCGCGCGTGAAGCAGGATGAGTCTTGGTGTCAGGAATAACGGTGGTGTCTTCGTTTGCGTCGCTATCAAGTTCGACAATGTCCTGTGCCGCCATCTCTTGAGCTGACAATACATTTTTGATGCCGCGTGGTTCTGAATGTTGTGGTTCTGAACGTTGTGGTTCTGGACGTTCGATTCCGGCGGGCGGTGTGTCAAGGCGATTCTTGATAACACGTAGAGGAAGAAAATTGTCCTTTTGTTCTGTTAAGACGTAACGCAAACGTTCGACGTCTTCGTCATAGAACTTCCGGTATCCCGATGCGGTGCGTTCTGGAACAATTAAACCTTGGCTTTCAAGATACCGAATCTTTGAAATCGTGATATCAGGGAACTCTTCAAGAAGGAGACCGAGTACCTCTCCGATGGAAAGGTATGGGCGTTCAGCAGTCGTCCGCTGAGTCACGATGCTTCAACCGGTCCTAAGAAGATGAGACGAAAGCGACCAACCAAAATCTCATCGCCTTGTTGTAGTACGACTGAGTCAACTCGCTGCTGATTGACGTAGGTCCCATTCAAAGAACCAGAGTCGCGTAAGACGTACTCTTGACCGTGTCGTTCAATTTCGGCGTGGCGTCGCGAGACCGAAATGTCATCAAGGGAAATTTCGCTGTCAGGATGACGACCAAGTCGCGTCATCGAAGTATCGAGCACAAATCGTTCGCCGGCTTGTGGGCCCGAGCGCACCATTAACGTGGCCGAACTTTTCGGCAAGGTACGAAGATCAATGGTCGCATTGTCTTGAGGGCCAAGTGCATCTTGTAACTGATCTACTTTGGCAATGACGACGGTCTTGTCTCCGTCTACTTCAAGTGCCGAACCACATGAACTGCAAAAAAATGAATCACTGACGTTGCGGTGACCACACTTTTGACAAAAAACTGGCATGTCGTCAGCCTGCCACAAATTCAGAGTACGCATCCGCTGACAAAAGATGTGCCGAGTCAAAGTCGGCAGCAACCTCAATGTCGCAGATCCAACCTTGGCCGTAGGGATCGGAGTTGATGAGGCTCGGGTCGCTGTCGAGTGCCTCGTTCACTGCAGAGACCACGCCAGTCACAGGTGCGTAGATGTCAGAGACTGACTTAGTCGACTCAACCTCGCTGATGGAGTCGCCTGAAGTCACATTGGCTCCCAGCGTTGGCGCTTGAACGAACACGACGTCTCCGAGAGCATCTTGCGCGAAGTCGGTAATTCCGATTCGGGCGGTTGTTCCGGTGAGTTGCACCCACTCGTGATCCTTGGAATACAACAGTTCGCCAGGCACATTCATGTCCTCATTCTAGAGGTGAATGACGGGCGAAATTCTCAGCGATTGCGCCTTAAATTGGCCCGAATTGTCGGGATGTATTGCCACGCGGTGTAGTAACTCAGAGCAAGTCCAATCGGTCCCGCGATCCAGGCGGCCGCGGCGAAAAATTCGTGGAAGCGGATGCCGCTTGCGCTCATGACAAAGGCGGGGAAAACGCCCATGAGTAAAAAGGTGGCCCACTTGCCGAGATACGTGACGTCGAAGCGTTCCATTTTGAAGAAAAGTGTGAGGATGGCCACTGTTCCACCAAACAACACTTCACGGACAAAAACCAAAAGACAGAACCAGAGCGGAGCGGATCCGTCGATCATGATGGCAAATAAGCCAACGATAAAGAGCAGTCGGTCGGCGGTCGGATCAAACATCTTGCCGAACTCACTGACCTGGTTGAAACGCCGGGCGACCCAACCGTCGACCCAGTCGGTTGCACCTAGCGCCAGCAGGATCCAAGCTGCAGTAGCCCGATCGTCTCGCCCGAGAAGAAGCCACAAAAAGACGGGTAAGCAACTGAGGCGAACCAAGGTAATGAAATTTGGCCAGGTCCAAATTCCCCAGACTCGCTGATCTGAACCGGCGGCCGGGCTCATTGAGGGTTCGTCGGGATTAGCCATGAATCTCACCTTAGTTCTTGACTGCTCGTGTGCCGTGGGTGTGGCGCTTTGTGAAATAGTGTCGGCGTATGGAGGCACGCATGAAAACAGGATCTCTCGAAGGAAAAATTGTTGTCGTGACGGGCGGAGGTTCTGGCATGGGCGCAGCATTTTCGCGGCGCTTCGCAGACGATGGAGCCCATGTCGTGGTGAACGATGTCAACGAAGCGGCTGCCGGTGCAGTTGCCGATGAGGTTTCTGGCGAGGCGGCAATCTTTGACGTGGCGGACTCCAAATCGTTTGACGCCGCGATTGATCGAGTTGTCGCTCATCACGGTCGGATTGATGTTCTGATCAACAATGCCGGAATTGCTCCACCGCGAAATGAACTCAAAACCGATATCAACATGGCGAACCAAGTGAAGCGTATGGAAGGTCGCTACGACGATCTTGAGCCAGGTAATTTCACAGTTGATCTCAGTGACGAGCAATGGGACCGCATGATCAAGATTCACCTCTACGGAACTTTTTACGGCACTCGCGCTGCTTTACGGCACATGACTCCCCAACGTTTTGGATCGATCGTGAATATCTCATCAATCATGGGTCTACGACCAGCAGCGGGCGCTCCGCATTACAGCGCGGCCAAAGCTGGCATCATCGCCTTCACGAAATCAACTGCTCAAGAAGTTGCACCGTTTGGTGTACGTGTGAACGCAGTGTGTCCGGGCTGGGTTGACACTCCCCTGCTTGATGCATTTGATGAGATGACGCGGATGGGCATTCGGATGCAAACACCTATTGGGCGATTGGCTCAGGCTGAAGAACTCGCACAAGTGGTTCGGTTCTTGGCTGGACCTGAATCTTCGTATTGCATCGGCGATGTGTTTCCTGTTTCAGGAGGTTGGGTGTAATGGCAACAATCTTTACGCGCATTATTGACGGTCAAATTCCGGGAACCTTTATTTGGAAGGACGATCATTGTGTCGTCTTTATGTCAATCAACCCGATGGCTCATGGACACGCCTTGGTTGTGCCCCGAGAAGAAGTCGACCATTGGGTGGATGCATCTCCCGAACTCACTGAACACTTATTCGCAGTCACACGAATCATCGGGGTTGCTCAACGTGAGGCATTCGGTTGTGATCGAGTCGGAGTCATCATCGCTGGCTACGAAGTGCCGCATACTCACATTCACGTGATTCCTACTTCAGATATGTCGCAACTTTCTTTTGCTAATGCGGCGTCCAGTATTGATCGTGAGTTACTTGACAGCGCGGCTGAGAAAATTCGCGTTGCTCTGCGGAGTGCGGGACACGAGCACGTCGTTTAGTCAGTTGACGATTTCAATGGGAATGATGAGGTCGGGGCGGTTATTGCGTACGGCGTTCACGTCTGTGCTGACCCAATTTGGTACAAGAATGTTTGGGTCGGCAGGGATCATCAATTCAATGATTCGTTCAATAGGTGTTGCTTGATGTGAGCCACCTCCAACGTTGAGCCAATCAGCCCAGTCGTCAGCCTCAAGAATGACCGGCATACGGTCATGAATCGGTGACATGGTTTCGTTGGCTTCAGTTGTAATGACACAGCACGAGTGCAACCACGTGGCACTCTCGCCCAATGAGCGATCGCGCCACGATGCCCATAAACCTGCCACCGCTAGAGGCTTGGTGTCTCGCCGAGTGACATAGACCGGTTGTTTGGGACGAGGCGAAGATGAGACGGCAGCACCGATCGTCTTCCATTCGTAAAAACCATCCATCGGGATAATGCATCGCTTCGTTGGCACCGATGAGCGAAATGAGGGTTTCTCAAGAACGGTCTCGCTACGGGCATTGATGCAACGAGCGCTACCAGAGGTGTCTTTGGCCCAGTTGGGAACCAGGCCCCATTGAAAACGACCGAGTTTGCGGACACCCAGAGAATCTTGGGCAACGGCCGTGATTCGGGTCGTGGGTGGGACATTGAAATTGGGTTGAAATTCGTCAAACAATTGTGGGTTGAGGGGTGCAGTCGAGAAAATTTCGGCGAGTTCTTCCGGTGGTGTTAGCGAGGTAAAACGTCCACACATTGTGGCAACAGTAGCGGTTGAAGGTTCAGATTAAGACAGGCTCTGGACTACGGTTCTTAGCGGGGAATAGCAAATCGTGTTATGTCAGGAGACCGTGATGGCAGTTGCAACAGTTGAAACGAATCAACGAGTAGAACTTGGGTTCGCAGCATTTGATGCTGACAATCATTACTACGAAGCCGAAGACGCATTCACCCGTCATATGCCTCGCGAGATGGCCAAGCGTTGTATGCAGTGGGCCGAAATTGATGGCAAGAAACGACTGCTCGTCGGTGGTCGGGTGAATCGCTTTATCCCGAATCCAACTTTTAATCCAGTGTCGAAACCCGGTGCTCTTGACGCTTATTTCCGCGGCCGAGTCTCGGGTGGCGACATGCGCGCCCTTTTCGGCGAACTTGATCCCATTAGCCCGGCCTACCGCAATCGCGATGCCCGAGTCGCACTGATGAAAGAACAGGGTCTCGCTGGGGCGATGTTCTTCCCGACTCTGGCCGTTGGTATGGAAGAGTCGTTGCGCGACGATCCTCCGGCTCTGTGTGCGGCATTCTCGGCGTTTAACCGCTGGTTGCTCGAGGACTGGGGTTTCGCCTACCAGGACATGATTTACGGCGCTCCGTACATCACTTTGGCTGACCCCGAATGGGCAGTGAAAGAGGCCGATTGGGCCATTGCCAATGGAGTGAAAGTCGTAGTTATGCGCACGTCGCCGGCGATCGATCCCACTGGCGGAACCCGCTCACCTGGTGACAAGATCTTTGATCCATTTTGGGCGCGACTTGCCGAAGCCAATGTCTCGGTGGCATTCCACTCGGGCGACGCGGGATATGGCAAGTACATCGATGACTGGGAACCTTTCGGCGAATTTGAAGCCTTCCGTTCATCGCCAATGCGAGTCATGACTAGTGACCGTGCTCCTTTTGACATGTTTGCCGTACTTGTCAGCCACGGTGTGTTCACACGACATCCAAAACTACGCGTGTCATCAATTGAAGCTGGGGCCGATTGGGTGCCGAATCTCATCAAGAAGTTCAAGAAGGCTTATGCCCAACAACCCTTTATGTTTGGCAAAGATCCAGTTGAAGATTTCTGCGAACACGTTTGGGTCGCTCCGTTTTATGAAGACGACATTCATTTGTTAGCTGAAACAATTGGCGTTGAACGACTGATGTTTGGCAGCGATTATCCGCACGCCGAGGGTTTAGAAATTCCGACGACCTTTATTAACGACCTACACGGATTTAGCGCAACTGATATCGAAAAGATCATGCGCCATAACGTCATTGACTTCTTGGGTCTCTGAGATGGCGACTCCTAGTTCAATAACTCACGAATCAACGATGCCTGAGGTCGGTCCGGGTGGTCTAGGCATCATCGAGACCATGATGGGATTCCCTGATCCCGATCCCCGCCGCTTATACGAGTTTTTCCGCGGCAATATTCGTGACAAGGAAAGTAAAGAGACCATGTTCCCCGTGGAATATCTCTTTAAACAAAATGTGCCGAGTGCTTTAACTGAAGATATTGATCCGGTTGAAGTCGCCATCAACACCATGGATCACTTTGGTATCGAACGTTCCATGATCGGCATTGAGGGTGAACCTGGAGTTCGCGCCATGCAACAGTTTCCTGAGCGCTTCATCGCCTCCTGTAGCGCCGATGCCAACAACGGTGTTGATGAAGTGCGCAAGATTCGCCGGCTGTACGAAGAATTTGGATTGAAGGCTGTCGGTACATTTCCTGCGGGTTGCACACCGCAAGTGCCGATTGACCACGCGCGCTGGTATCCCATTTATTCGGTCTGTGCCGAACTTGGTATTCCTATCTTTATCTGCGCCGGAATTCCTGGTCCGCGAGTGCCAAGTATGTGTCAGCATGTGGAACTTCTTGACATCGTTTGTTACGACTTCCCAGAACTTAAGATCGTGACTCGTCATGGTTGCCAACCGTGGACCGAATTGGCGGTGAAGTTGATGTTGAAGTGGCCGAATTTGTACTACTCAACGAGTGCATTCGCGCCTCAGCATTACGATCCGCGCATTATCGACTATGCGAACAGTCGCGGCTCTGATCGGGTCATTTACGCCGGCTATTGGCCGATGGGACTCACCTACGAGCGCATCATGGGCGATATGCCCAAGGTGCCATTTAAGAAAGACGTTTGGCCAAAGTTCTTACGTCAGAATGCGCTGAACGTTTTAGGTCTTTCAGACTTGCCAGGATGATCCGTCGACGAGCATCAGTCGTATCGTTAGCGGTGATCAGTTTTCTCGTTGCTTGTTCAAGTTCTGAAGAACGGGTGGAGCCGGCTTCAACTAGCGCCGAATCTTTGCCTGTTTCATCAACCGCAGTAAGTACAACTGATGTGTCATCAACAACAGCGATATCAATAACTGTTCCGGTGACCGTCACGCCAACGACGTTTCCCACAATGCAAGAGCCACTTCCGTATCCAGAACTATTTGATGAAGCCATTCGGTTACATACTCTTGATGCCGGTTCTCGAGATGTATCAGTGGCGGTGGTGTATGACGGCCAAGTGATTCATTCGTACGCTGCGTCGAGCCGAAAGTCTTTACGAGCGGTTGATGAGCAGACAAGTTTTCGTATTGCCAGTATCAGCAAAATCTTGACTGCAGTCACGGTGCTGAAATTGGTCGAACAAAGTCAACTGGAATTAGATGAACCAATTGTTGGACTTATTGCCGATGAACTGGGTCTACCACTCGCTGATGAACGTGCGCGCAAAATCACAATCAGACAACTGCTCTCCCACACTTCTGGAATCTCAAATTTTCTGAAGATTTTCTTTGATACGGGTTCTTATGACCAGATGGGAATGCTGACAGAGGCTCTTGGTGAAACACTCGCTTCCGAGCCAGGATCAACTTTTAAATATGGCAATGTCAGTTATGCGTTGCTCGGCAAAGCGATTGAACGGGCAACCGGTCTGTCGTATCAAGATGCGGCGCGACAATTGGTTCTCGCACCTTTGGGCCTTCAATCATTTCGTTTAGTCGGTACCTACGAGTTTGGGCCGAGCGACGCATTACATGCGGTCTCGGGTGGTCGAACCTATATGGAACAACTCGGGGCCGCTGGTGCGTGGGTCGCAACAGCAATTGATGTCGCAAAAATGCTTGATTCAATCAACGAAGATTCTCCAACATTGCACATCCTCAGTGCTGATCTCATGAAACTGATGAAGAGACCAGCGACGCCGAAGCCAGTAACTCCGATATGGGATTATGGCTTAGGTTTGCGTCTCTTTGTGAGTGGTGAATGGGGTCATTCGGGAAGTATTGAAAACGTACATTCAATGGTGGTGCATCGTCCTGATGGTTTAGTGGTCGCAGTGTTGGTCAATGGTTCGAAACCTAAAGAAACTGACGATTTAATCGGCGCAATCAATGACGCAGTATTGGCGGCTCGCACTGGTGTGGCAGCGACAACAACGGTTGCTCCTTAGCTCGTGAGGCTGAGTACTACTTGGTCATTGGTCGTAGGGTTGAAATGTTGTAGGTCATAAAACCTCGTGCAATCCGCTTGCCGCTTGTTCGTCCCATCACTTCGGATTCACAAAAGACCACCGAACGCCCGCGCTTAGTCACCCATGCTTCGGCGATCGCGTCCTCCTTTATGAGGGCATTGTGATACTGCACATGTAGGTCCACTGTTGAATATCCGATGGTGTTGTCGTATGCGCTGCCGATTGCCGGCACGACTGAGGCATCAATGAGAGTGGCGATCGCTCCCCCGTGGACTATTCCCATGGGTTGTTCTAGTTCCTCGCGAAAGGGCAAAACCATGCGGCAATAGCCGAGTCGTATGTCCTCAACCTGAAGCCCAACCAATTTTGGAAAATATGTGCGGTCCCAGTTTCCAAAATTCTTCCAACGGGCGTGGACATCAGAAGAAAGGATTGCAAATTCTGAGGCGCGTGGCCACGGCTCATTCATGGCAGTCACGATTGATGGGTCACGAGATGTTCGTTCAACAGCGCCGCAACGTCAGCTGCTTGTTCTTGAATCACGAGATGTCCAGCTGGCAATGTTCGGAAAGTTGAGTTCTTGATACCAGCAGACAATGCGTGTCCATGGGCAGGATCAACCCAGCGATCTTGTGCTCCACTAATCACCAAACTTGGGGCTGAAATATTCGCGAGCATCGGAGCAATATCAACGATGATGTCAAGGTCAAGATGGGCGATTGAACCTGGGGCCACGGTGTCGGCAGTCATTGTGACCATCGCTTCGACCATGGGTTCAATTCCAGTCAACGCATCGGCAGTGAAACCATCAACGAGTGCGTACCGCATAAAGAGATCTGGTCCGATGTTGATGAGTCGCTTCCATAGGTCAAAGGTCATGCGCATGCGGGCATCGGTTGTCGCCCATCCACACAACATGGTTGCGGTGACAACCCGCTGAGGTGCTGTGGCAGCAGTCGCTGCCGCAATCACTGCGCCGAGCGAGTATCCGGCAACGTGAAAGCGATCAACCTTGAGTTCGTCCAAAACAGCGAGTGCATCACCCACCAAACCTTCGACAGAAAGAGCGCCTGAAGGCATAGCCGATTCGCCAGATCCAGGGAATTCAACTTGGATGTAGGTACGTTCAGTAGGCATTGAGCCAATGACGAAATCCCAAGCAGACCGATTCATGGTGGTGCCATGAAAGAGCAGCACCGGTTCGCCTGCGGATCCGAGCGGAGCACCGGCTACCCCGTAACCGACAATTTGACCTTGATTGTGAATAGTGGGCATAACCAACTGTGCCACATCAGGTCATCAAAATTTGGGTGCGAACACGGCACAATGGGTTTGTGGCAACAACCGTCATCAGTTCTCATCGAGTACTCCTCGCAGATGGCCAGTTTCATGCGGCTCGGCTCGAGGTAGCACATGGACATATTCGCTCGATTTCTCCATTTGGTCGCCACGAATCCCCGACGACCGACCTGATCTTGGCCCCAGGGTTTGTCGACCTACAGGTCAACGGGATTGATGACGTTGACGTGTGGTCGACGGCGCTTGCCAGTGATGCAGTCGCATGGGACCGGATGAACAACCTGCTGCTCGATCAGGGGGTCACAAGTTGGTGTCCAACATTGGTGACCGCTCCCCTTGAGTGGTATTCATCAGCCATCAGTTTTCTCTCGCAACAAAAGCCCGATGCGTACCTTCCCCATGTCATTGGCGTGCACCTTGAAGGACCATATTTAGGTACTGCTTTCGGCGCTCATCGAGCGCAGTATGTACGCGAGCCCGATTTGCAATGGTTGACCAATGTTGCTGACAACATTGCGTTGATGACTTTAGGTGCAGAAGTCATAGGGGCTCCCGAAGCGTGTGCATTACTTGCGTCTCGGGGTTGCGTTATTTCGGTGGGTCACTCGCGGCCGACGCACCAACAATTCAATGCGTGTGTACAGGCAGGTGCATCCTTAGTGACGCATCTTTTCAATGCCATGAGTGGTGTTCATCATCGCGATTCCGGTCTTGCGACATGGGCCCTGACCGATGATCGGGTGTATGCATCGTTAATCGCTGATGGAGTACACGTGGATCCTGATGTCATCGCTTTGGCATTTGCCGCTAAGCCCAGCCAAATTGTTCTTGTGACCGATGCGGTCGCTTGGCGCGCTGGTTCAGCAGGAAAAGTCCAATTGGCATTGCGCGATGGGGTCCCGCGTTTGGAAGACGGCACACTGGCTGGTAGTGCCGTCACCATGCCCGAGGCTCTGAAAATTTGTGTCGGTCAAGCCAACGTCTCCGTCGCCCAAGCTGTGATGGCGGCAAGTGCACACCCTGCAAGCGTCATGGGTTTGGCCGATCGCGGTCGTCTCCAGGGCGGATATGTCGCCGACATCGTGGGGTTGACAGATGATCTTGAAGTCAGCGCCGTATGGATGTCTGGTCAGCGCGTGCGCTAATCGTCTGTTGACATGTGTTTCTTAATTGGGGTGTCGTTACCCTCGGTGTCATGCAGATTGTCTCGGCTTTATTTGTAGAAAACTTTGAGTTACGACAGGCTCCCGGACCGAGTAGTCGTATTGACATCACCGGTGCAATGTTTTCAATGGCGGCACCATCGCCAGTTCCACTCACGATTGACCCCCACCTCGTTGCGCTCATCTACTGTGCGCCCCACCAAAGTGGCTCGGGGGTTTTCGAAGTGATCTTCCGCAAAGGAATGGAAGAAGATGCTGAGCAAATCGCCCGCAACGTCAGCCCGTTCACAGTTGATCCGGGGAAGTTCACCTATCGCCTCGTCAAAGGTGAGCTCGATTTCACCGAGTATGGCCAGATTTTCGCCCATTGCCGCGTGGATCATGGACCGTGGCATCTGGTTCCTTTCACTTTGTTGCCCCCAGTTTGAGTTTCGCTCCCTAGGCACAACAGTGCCCTCGGTTACAGTTTCTTTGTGCCGTCTCAACTGACTTCAGAATTCGATCAAACAGCTGTCAATATTGCCCGTGGGTTTGCCATGGACGCGCCGCTCAAAGCTAAGAGCGGACACCAAGGAACGGCGATGGCCTTGGCTCCTCTGGCTCACGTTTTGTACAGCAGAGTGATGAAACATGATCCAACCGATGCCTTGTGGCCAGATCGTGATCGTTTTGTACTGTCGGCTGGTCATGCGTCAATCTTGCAGTATTCGATGTTGTTCCTTCAGGGGTACGGACTTGAAATGTCGGATCTGCAAAATTTCCGTCAGTGGGATTCAGCGACTCCGGGCCACCCCGAACGTGGGCATACGGCAGGTATTGAAGTTACGACTGGTCCACTCGGTCAAGGATTCGCTAATGCAGTCGGTCTGGCTTTAGCTGAACGACACCTACGTGCGCGATTCGGTAGCGAGTTGTCGAATCATCACACCTATGTGATTGCTGGCGATGGCTGCCTCATGGAAGGGGTCAGCCATGAGGCAGCTTCGTTAGCGGGTCACCAAAAACTCGGGCGATTGATTGTGGTGTTTGACGACAACCAGATCACCATTGATGGCTCAACCAATTTGACTTGCAGTGATGACGTCGCGATGCGCTTTGCCTCGTATGGCTGGGAAGTCGTACGACTTGGCGCGATTGGCGAAGACTTAGATGGTCTTGAGTCAGCTCTCGTAGTTGCTCGTGATTCGCAAGATGATCGACCCAAATTATTGATTTTGCAGACTCAGGTTGGCTTCCCGTCTCCCGACTGGACAGGTAAGCACGAAGCGCACGGCAATCCATTTACTGCTGAGCATGTCACGAAGACGAAAACTGCCATGGGTATCCCCGACCAACCATTTTGGGCTCCCCAAGAAGTTGTTGATGCGTGTCGTGTGCAAGCGAAGAAAAATGGCTCGGCAGAAAATACTGCGTGGAAGTCGCGCCTTAACTCAAGCGCTCAAAAGGCTGAGTGGGATGCGGCATGGAATGGTGGTGCGACAGGTTGGCAAAAACTATTGCCAACTTTCGCCCAAGGTGAATCAATCGCCACACGCGTGGCCATTCAAAAGGTTTTTGATGCAGTGCTATCGGGTCAGCCCGGTTTAGTCTCTGGTTCGGCCGACCTCACCGGAAATACTGGAACCAAATTGTCGGGTCAATCACCGATGTCGCACGCGACACCTGAAGGTCGACAAATCTATTACGGCATTCGCGAACATGCGATGGGTTCAGCCATGGTGGGCCTGGCGCTACACGGTGGTATCTATCCGGCTGGCGGAACGTTTTTTGTTTTCTTTGACTACATGAAGCCACCAATTCGTTTAGCGGCTTTATCAAAGGCAAAGTGTCTATTCGTGTTTAGTCATGACTCGGTGGGTGTTGGTGAAGACGGACCGACGCACCAACCGATTGAGCATCTGGCCGCACTTCGCGCTATTCCCGATTTGCAGGTGATTCGTCCAGGTGATGCCAATGAGACGTCACAAGCGATTCGCGCGGCTTACGAATTTGACGGTCCGACGGTCGTTGTTCTCAGTCGTCAAAATCTGCCCGTTGTCACTGATGGCTCCGCGGTTGCTGATGGTGCCGGAATTGTTCATGCAGTTGACGGAGTACCCGAGGCTGTGATCGTTGCGACCGGAAGCGAAGTGCATCTCGCAATCGCGGCTGCACAAGAACTTGGACAGGCCGGACACAAAGTTCAAGCAGTTTCATTGCCTTCATGGGATCGCTTCGAGGCCTACCGAGTTGCGCAACCCGACTTGGCCGAACGTATTTTGCCCAAGGGTGTTCCGACCGTTTCAGTTGAAGCTGGTTCAACATTTGGCTGGGAACGTTATGCCGATGTCTGCATCGGGATCGACCGCTTTGGTGCGAGTGCCCCTGGCGCAGAAGTTCTTGAGCGGCTCGGTATCTCAGTGAGCAATGTGAAAAATACAGTTCTTGGTCTAATGACGGCCAAGTAGTACGTGCTTCGACCGACCAAATCTGTCACTCTGTAGGTATGACAAGTTCAGTGCGCCTCGTTCAACTTTTCGAGCAAGAAGGGCAAAGTCCATGGCTCGACAATTTAAAGCGGAGTTTGATCTCTTCGGGTGATTTAGAAAAAGTCCGCGATTCCGGTATTCGGGGACTCACTTCAAACCCAACTATTTTTCAAAAAGCGATTCAAGGTTCGGCGGATTATGACGAGCAGTTCCGGACGTTGATTGAAAACAAGAACTCCATCATTGACAGTTATTGGGCCATGGTGTTGCAAGATATTCACGGAGCCTTAGACGTTTTCGCCTCGGTATATGAGTCCAGCGGCGGTGCTGACGGATTTGTCAGTGTTGAGGTAGATCCCAACTTGGCTCTCGATGAATCGGGAACTCTAGCGGCCGGCCAACACCTGTGGGACACCGTTCAGCGACCCAACTTGATGGTCAAAATTCCTGCAACGCAACCGTGCATCTCAGCGATTCGGGCCATGATCGCGGCTGGTCGCAATGTGAACGTGACCTTGATCTTTAGTCTTGATCGTTACCAAAAGGTAATGGATGCATACATCGACGGTCTCGAAGATCGGGTTGCGGCAGGTCATTCAATTCAAGGCGTAGCGAGTGTTGCATCATTCTTTATTAGTCGCGTTGATTCAGAAGTTGATGCACGACTTGAATCATTGGGCACCTCGGAAGCGTTATCTCTCCGAGGTAAAGCAGCGATCGCTCAAGCAGTCTTAGCGTACGAAGCGTTTCAAACGACCTTCTCTGGACCTCGTTGGAACGCGCTCGTCAACATGGGTGCAAAAGTGCAACGTCCATTGTGGGCATCGACAAGCACTAAGAATCCCAACTACCCCGACACGTTGTACGTTGATCAACTCATCGGTCCCGACTCGGTTAATACGCTGCCCGACACCACAGTTGATGCATTCGCTGATCATGGCACTGTTGCCCGAACGATTGACCTCAATGTGGAACAAGCCCACGATGTGTGGCAAGCGTTGCAGATGATCGGTATTGATATGGAAGACGTCGCGCAAAAACTTGAGCGCGAAGGTGTTGCATCGTTCCAAAAAAGTTTCACTGAATTGATTGATGCTCTGACTGAAAAGGCTCAACAGTTCCGCTAGCCAGGATCTTCTAGCCAAGATCGAGTAAATGCGCGGCCTTGTCAATTGCTCGGCGGGCCTGCGACAATGTTTTGTCTATTGCCGGTCGGCCTTCACGGCGTCGCGATGCTTCGCGCAAAACATCAAACATGACATCATCAAGTGATGACGCAACGTCACGCAAACGTGATGCGATGTCGTTCAGGCGTTCAAGCACCTGCGGATCAATTTCGGGTTGCTGGTCATCATCTGAAAAAGTCATTACTTTGCTGAGCCCTTTGTCGGTGGTCGATCTGTTGTGGGGACGAGACCTAAAGCCTCGGCGAGAATGTCAACTGGATGTTTCACCATGAGTCCTGCGCTTTGTAAGTGCATCAAGCAACCAGGGTTGGCTGATGCCACAATGTTGGAGTCATCAGTGAACTTGGCCAAAATATTTTGCACCTTTCGATCACGGATTTGTGCAGCTAATTCAGGCTCAACTAATGAATAGGCGCCGCCAGCACCGCAACACATTCCGTCATCATCAAGTTCGATCAGGTTGGCGACCGGAGCCAAGATTGACCGTACTGCGAGGTGGGATTTCTGGACATGTCGTAGATGGCACGGATCTTGCACGATGATCGACGTCTTATTCAAGACCGGTAAGTGAGATTGCATAATGGTCGCCATGTGGGGTTCAAGCCACTCATGAACATCAAAAACTCGCTGACTAAATTCGTGGGCTTGGGGGGTGTTCAGCAGATGTCCGTAATCCTTCAGTGCTGCCCCACAACCTGCTGAGTCAACAATGATCGGAGCACTTCCAGGCATTGAAGTCATCACTGCTTGTGCGAGAACTTTGGCCTCGTCACTGAGTCCGGCATGTGAGTGAAGTGCGCCGCAACATGAACCAGCCTTACTTGGAACTCCGTAACTACATCCAATTTTTGAAATGAGTGCCGCAACTGATCGATGGGTTGATCGTTGCCAAGCATCCATGACGCATCCGGTGTAGAGCCACACATCGGGAGTCTTTGATGACGCAACAATTGGAGGTCCGAGTCGAAGCGGTAACCGTGACAGACCTGCTCGCTTAGGAATGAGGCGGGCCCGTTGAGCAAGTGCAAGTAGTGGTGTTCCGATCAACAACAACCGGTGGTGGCGCAAGAGTCGTAGACCGAAGCGTTGCCACCAAGGAGTGGTTTGGCAGTGAGCCGCCATATTGTTTTTAGCTGCTTCTATCAGTCGACCATAAGGGACACCACTTGGGCACGCTGGTTCACAACCTCGGCATTGCACACATGTATTGAGAATTTCGCTGACCTGATCGTCGATCTTTAGGCCGTCCCACTGAATGGAGCGGATTGTCGCAATTCTCCCTCGCGGAGATAAAGCCTCTTCATTGGACACCCGAAATGTTGGACAGTGCGGTAAACACAGACCACAGCCGACGCAGGTTGACAGTTCGTCGTCGGTGATCGCTAGGGGTCGAACAGACATCACTCATACCGTACCTTCCTCGCCACCAGTGGTTGCGTCTAGTCTGAGCAATATGGCTTCGTTAAATCCCCCGAGATATCTTGAATTGCTCCGTAGGTCTATCGATGGCATGACCGCAATGTCCACTGGAAATCTTGACGTCGCGGTGAGTGATTGCCCTGGATGGAAAATCAGTGATCTGTTGGGTCATGTCGGTCAGGTTTTTGCCATGGTGGATGCGATAGTTATCCCGCGCTCGCAAGTACGAGTAGGACCAGGCGATGAAGGTCGACCTGCTGACGGTCAAGATGTTCTGGAGTGGTTCGCTGCTCGAGCAGGGTCAGTGCTGAATACATTGGGAAATACTGATCCCTCAGAAACGCTATGGACATGGTCCGATCGGCAAGATGCTGGTTTCTATTTCCGGCGGATGGCCAATGAAGTTGCGGTCCATGTATGTGACCTTCAGCGGGCATTGTCTCTACCAGTAGACATGGATCGCTCATTGGCTTGTGATGGAATTGACGAGTTGTACATCGACATGATGACTGGTTGGGCGAAACGCTTTGGCAAAGCATTCCCTCGGGGTTCGTTGCATTTGCACTGCACCGATGGCCAAGGTGAATGGCTCATCGTTCCTAGCGACGAACGAGTTGTCGTGACTCATGAACATGCCAAAGGCGATGTCGCCTGGCGGGGATCCGCTGTCGCTCTCGTGTTGTCAAGTTGGGGACGAGCTAATGCCGGAATCGAAATCTACGGTGACGCCGAAATCTCAGATCAATGGCTCAACTTCGCACCGTGATTTCTCGTCTGTCAAAGTAAACCGAAATTAGACAGCACGCCACATCGGGGCGGTGGGATCCTGTCTCCAATATTTCAATCTGTTCTCGGCTTCAACATGTGCGTCTGGGGAAGTGAGTCCGGCTCGCCAACGCATCAGCGTTGCAGAAAGTAAGCGCATCTCAGCGAGCGCCTCCGCGAGTTCGTTACCTGAATAGTTGGTGCCGTACCCAGTTGCAAACTCTGGATAGATAGTTGCGTGTCCACCCCAACGTTGAGTCCAGGTCAGCAAAGCCGCGTGGTCCCATTCACGAGGAGCAACTGAGAGCAAATCCCAATCGATCAGAATCGGGCGACCAGTCAAACGATTGACGATGACATTGCCCGGATGAATATCGCCATGACTCAACGCCAGCTGTCCCGAAGTAGGTGATGGATAGACATTTTGGGCAGAAATGAAAAATGACTGAAGGCTGTGCCAACGACTCTTCAGAATATCTAGGTCGGAAGAATCAAAACTTGATCCCAGTTCGGCCAACAGTCGATCAAAATCCCACCATGGAAATGATGTTGCCATCGGCAATGGATAAAACGCAGCGACAATTTGCGGATCCAAGTCGTGGAGACGGCGCGCCACTGATCCGATGTGCCGCCAATCAACATCGTGATGTGGGTCGTGATTGATGAATTCCCAAAATGTGATTTCTATTTCGTCATGACGAAATGGAGCTTGGGACAAAGGTGCAGGAACTTCAAAGCCGTTTCGGGCTAAAAAATGTGCGAACTCAATAGCCGCCATCGTGCTACTTGTTGGACGGCTCACGCGCATGACTTGTGGACCATCGGACGACTGAACAAGGTAGACCGCGTTCATTGATTCGCGCATGAGACGAGGGTTGTCAAGATTTTTGTCGACCATGCACTTTTGAATAGCTTCGTCCACCACGTTCTGGTCAACGAGTGCGATCGGTGTCGCAACTAATGGCAGTTCGGCGAAGTTCATGAGGATGTGGAGCTCGCGAGAATCTCTATCCCTGGGTTGAGACGGCCAGTCGGATTGAACTGTTCAAGAATTCGCCGATGAAGAATGGTGATTCCCTTTTCAATTGGCGGTGTTTCAGGTGGGACTTGATGGTGCACAATTCCTACTCCGGCCTCGACGATGATTTTGTGTGAGTCTGATCTTGTGCTTTCTCGTACTAGATCAGCGAGAAGTCGAGGAGGGACTGACTGGCGGTGCGGATACAGAGACAGGTCTGGCGGCCCAGAGATTTCAGTAATGACTGGCAGTTCAATACTGATGCGTTGAATCATTGCGGCGCAATCCTTCGGGTTGCCCTCAATGCAGAACCACACTTTGTGTCCATCCCACAACACCGATGCCGGTCGATAAATGACTCGCAGTATTTTCTCGACGACGGTCTGGCTGGCTTCGCTCATCACGAACCATCTTGATGACTGTGGTATCGGTCGAGTGCGCAGGATCGTCTCACCGAAGTAACCGAGTTGCCCGCGGGAACCGATGAGTAAACGGCACAGGTCAAACCCACTGACATTCTTCACGGTTGGCCCACCCGCAGTGACCACTTGCCCATCGTGGTTGACATATCGAACTTGGAGCAACGTATCTCGAACCGGTCCACGTCCAAGTCGATAGATATCGCTGCGTCCTTCGGCGAGGGCTCCCCCAACTGTGCCTGGACCGGTCAGCCCTTCGGGAAGGTTGACGTATTGACCGACTTTGGCGAGTTCGGTTCGAAGTTCATCCATGGGAGTGCCCGCTCCACATACGACAGTCATCTCATCGGGTTGTAACTCGACAATGCCTGCGGGAGCAGCGACGATTCGTAGTTGAGATGGAGCTGGTGTACGAGTCTGTTGTCCAGCAATCCATAGTGGGCCATGGTCGACGCCGCCGATGGACTCGGCAAAGTTGTTGAGATCTATACCCACATATCCTCCCCCATGTCGTGGGCGTCCCCGCACTGTGAAGGGCTGGGTAATACCTTGAAGGGGTTAGCAATTCCGAGCGGATCAAATGCAACCCGCATAGATGCCTGGGCGTGAAGGTCATGAGGGCCAAACATCAGTGGCATGAAGTCGCGTTTTTCTAAACCAATTCCGTGTTCACCAGAAAGCACTCCTCCGGCTTCAACACTGACTCGGACGATCTCTTCACCGGCAGCATGGACGCGATCCATAATGCCTGGGTCCCGCTTATCAAAAATGAGTAGCGGATGCAGATTGCCATCGCCCGCATGGAAAACATTGAGGACCAAAAGGTCATGTCGCTGTGCAATGCGGTACACCTCTTGAAGTACTTCGTTAAGTTTGCGGCGAGGTACAACGGTGTCATGCAAGTAATAGTTAGGTTTGATACGCGCAATAGCACCGAATGCAGTCTTGCGCCCTTTCCAAAGTAGAGCCCGCTCGGCCTCATCTTGAGCGATTCGAATTGTTCGTGCGCCATGCGCTCGACCAATCTCAGAGATTCGCTCGGTGTCGTCAGTGACGGCGTGTGGTAATCCTGAAACCTCAACTAAGAGAGCAGCAGCCGCATCGGTTGGAAGGCCCGCATGGATATATGCCTCCACAGCCTCAAGACACAATTGGTCCATCATTTCAAGAGCGGCCGGAACCATGCCCGCGGCGATGATTGCACTGACTGTTTCGGCACCGGCTTGAACCGAAGTGAAATCCATCAACATGGTGCTGACGGCCTGATAGTTCTGCATCAGACGCACACAAATTTTAGTGGTGATTCCGAACATGCCTTCGCTACCGATGAAAGCGCCACGTAAATCAAGACCATCGGGTTCGGGGTCTTCGCCGCCGAGCATGACAACTGAGCCATCAGACAGAACAACTTCACAAGCCAAAATATGACTAGATGTCACCCCATCGGCCAAACAGTGGGGGCCTCCTGAGTTGTTGGCCACGTTGCCACCGATCGTGCAACTTTGCTGACTACTGGGGTCAGGTGCAAAGTGCAATCCGAGATGCGTGACTTCGCGAGTGAGATCGAGATTCAGCATGCCCGGTTCAATCCATGCAAGGCGATGAACCGAATCAACAGAAATCAAACGATTCATTTTGGCGGTTGAAATAACGACCGCTCCATCTAACGGTGTCGCTCCCCCAGAGAGTCCTGTTCCTGATCCTCGAGCCACAAATGGTTGTTGAAATTCGGCGCAAATACTGACGACCGATTGAACCTCGGCCATAGTAAGCGGAAAACAAACAACTCCCGCCCGCCCCTCAATGTTGGATGCGTCTCGCTTGTACAGATCTATATCAGCTGAGGCGGTATGGACTCGGTGAATATCGAGTACCGCTCGTAGTCGAGAAATAAGTTGAGTGTTCAATGATTGAACTTGGGGCTTGTCTCGCATACGAAGTAACAATTGGATTGACTATGGGCGACGATGACGAGTCAGCCGAGAACGACGTGGTTGAGTCGGTTCATCCACTTGACGTAAAACTATGACGCGACCTGGTTCAACTCGTTGGCCATCAACGAGCACTTCATCGCCGGGCTGAATTGGATCAAGATGAGAATGGCTTGACAGTGTTTCAACTCGACCGTCACGACGGGCCTTGAGTTCGTTCTCTTTGTCATGCATAGCCTCTTTACCCGCAGACCAAGCATCAGTCAATGTCGTAACTCGCGAGCGCGTTGAACTTGCGGCTCGATGGATTACCTTGACTGGTCCGAGACCTGTCACAGTTCGCCGAACCTTTTTACCGGCAAAGAGCGCTCCGCTGATTCCAGCAACTGCACCCGATACAAACCACACCAAACGCTTGATCATCGAATTTTCCTGACTATCTCGTGGCCTGAAGATTCTCGTCGGTTTTGACGTTCGAGTTTTCGCTGGTCACGCTTCAGACGTTGCGCAGCCCGCGAAGTTCCGGTTGCCAAAGCGGCAACCTTAATGACTGGAGTTGACAGGGCCATACGGGTCATGCGACCGGTGTTCGCCATTGCCCCACTAATTGCTTCAGCCGAACCAAGGACTCGATCAAATCGATCAAGGTCTTCACGAGCTTCTTCTACTGCGTAACGTGCTTCGTCGGTGGAAGCGCGTAGTTCGGCGAGGAGGGGTCCCGTTTCGCGGCGTAGAGAATCAACTTCAAGGCGAAGCGATCGTAGGGTGTCCAAAACTCGGAGCAACACCACGATGAGGGCGGCAAAACCGAGAGTCAACAAAACCGCAGCGAGAACAATCGCCAAATCTCCTGCTGTCATGATTCCTCCTGATGCGCTTCTTCGTTTTGCTGAGCGAGACGATGCCCGATTTCTCGTTCACGCCCATGTGGACTTGGTTCGTACCACCGTTTGTCAACGAGTTCATCGGGCAGATACTGCTGAGGAACCCATCCACGCGGATCATCATGAGGGTAGTCGTATCCAGTCCCATGTCCAAGAACGGCGGCTCCTTGATAATGAGCATCTCGCAAATGTGCTGGTACCTCGCCTACCGCTCCATTCTTGATGTCGGCCCGAGCCCCCCAAATGGCTAGGGCGGCGCGATTGCTTTTCGGTGCAGTCGCCAAATGAATAGCCGCGTGAGCCAAGTTCAGTTCGGCTTCAGGGAGACCTACATGTTCGAGAGCCTGAGCCGCAGCGACGGCGATCATCAGTGCAGTTGGGTCGGCAAGTCCGATATCTTCGCTCGCGAAAATGACCATTCTGCGAACGATGAACCGAGCATCTTCGCCCGCTTCAAGCATGCGCGCCAGATAATACGTGGCGGCCTGAGGATCGCTGCCGCGCAGGCTTTTGATGAAAGCACTGACAACGTCGTAGTGATCGTCGCGGCCGTATCGCAAAGCGCTTGTACCAAGTGCCGCTTCAACATGCTCAACGAGAACTTGCTCGGGGTGGGACAGAGCGACTGCCACTTCAAGCGATGTCAATACTTGACGTCCGTCTCCCCCAGATCTTTCGGTGAGAAGATCTTTCGCATCGAGAGTTGCAGTGGTTCCCATCGCAGTGAGACCACGGTCAATTAAGACACGAATGGCGTCGCGAGATAGCGGTTCTAAACGAAAAAGAGTGCTGCGTGAACGAAGTGGCGCATTAACTTCAAAAAATGGGTTTTCGGTTGTCGCACCAATCAATGTCAAGGTTCCATCTTCGACCGCAGGTAACAACGCATCTTGTTGACTCTTTGAAAATCTATGAATCTCATCAAGGAAAAGAATCGTTCCTTGTCCGTGCATTCCGAGACGTTGTCGGGCACGCTCAATTACTTCGCGAACATCTTTGACACCTGCGGTAACAGCTGACAATTGTTCAAAAGCCCGTTTTGTTGTTCCGGCAACCGCTAATGCCAAGGTGGTCTTTCCAGTTCCAGGAGGACCCCAAAAAATCGCACTACTCAATTTGTCTTGCTCGACTAGACGACGTAGCGGTTTGCCAACTCCGACAAGATGTTCTTGTCCAACGACATCATCGATAGTTCGTGGTCGCAGTCGTGCCGCTAGTGGAGATTGTGAACGAAGCTGTTCTTCTGCGGCAGCGCTGAAAAGATCACTCACGGCAGAATCCGAGAAAAGGCTCGCGCGTATGCGGCCTGGCGAAATTCAACAAGGTGATGCAAAAGGTGATGGGGATCCATCCACTGCCAGCGACTGAACTCATGATCATCGGGAATCGGCGAGACCGATTCTTCATCTAATACTCCGAACAAGAACCACTTCTGAATTTGTCCACGGCGCTTATCGCCGTTCTTGATATTGGCGCGAATCTCAGCGGGCCATTCGTACGCAATCCATTCTGGCAATTCCAAAACTAGGGCGACATCTTGAGAGGTGAGACCTGTTTCTTCTTTCAGTTCACGCCACGCGGCATCTACTGGTTCTTCGTCGACATCGATACCACCTTGAGGCAACTGCCATGAACCAGGAACATCTTTGCGTTCAAAAGCCATGAGGTCGCCATTGTCGCGCCGGATAACAATGACGACTCCGGCGCGGAAAGATTGCGAACTCATGATCGTTGCAAAGAATCTGGGGTCAGACCTTGGGCGGCAAAACTCTGATGCCGAGCTCGTCAAGTTGCTTATTCTCAGCACGAGTTGGAGCATTCGTCATGGGATCTTGTCCACTCTGAGTCTTGGGGAATGCGATGACTTCGCGAATGTTTTCTTCGCCTGCCAAGATCGCAACGAGTCGATCAAGACCAAAAGCGAACCCACCGTGTGGCGGTGCACCGTAAGTGAACGGCTTCAAGAAGAAACCAAATTTACGGTTGGCTTCCTCTTCGCTGATACCAAGTGCCGTGAAAACTCGTCGTTGCATTTCAGGTTCGTGGATTCGAATAGATCCTGAACCCAGTTCCCATCCGTTGAGCACAAGGTCGTACGCCAATGAACGCACCGACATTGGATCACTTTCAAACTTGTCAAGATCATCGGGGTGGGGCTGACAGAAAGGGTGATGTCCTGGTTTTGGCTGACCAGTCTCTTTGTCAACACCGACAAACAACGGGAATTCGGTGACCCAGACGTAGCGATAAGGTCCTTGGTGCACTGGTGGCCGACCGAGATCGTTGCGCAATGTTCCGAGAACTTCACAGGTCATTGACCATTCATCGGCCACGATCAAAAGTAAGTCGCCAGGCTTTGCTTGCAGAGAGGAAATCAACTGACTCTGTTCATCGGCTGATAAGAATTTGACGACTGGTGATTCAAGGGTTCCGTCGGTTGCAACTTTGAGCCACACCAAACCTTTGGCGCCCATTTTTTTGGCGCGATCAGTCAACGCATCAAGTTTGTTACGTCCGAACTCTTCAGCTTTCCCTTCGACCCTGATGCCCTTGATGGACTCGGCGCCAGCGAAGGCCTTGAACTCAGTGCTCGAGAAGATGGATGTCAACTCTGTTAACTCCATACCGAAACGCAAGTCTGGTTTGTCGACCCCAAAGCGTTCCATTGCTTCACGCCAAGTAATCTGCTGAATCGGGTCGGGCTTGACGCCAGTCACTGATTCGGCAGCAGCAATAACGGCTGTGCTAATCGCCGCCAGAACATCGTCTTGATTGACGAAACTCATCTCAGCATCAAGTTGCATGAATTCATATTGACGATCGGCGCGAAGGTCTTCGTCACGTAAACAACGAGCTATTTGGTAATAGCGATCGATACCAGCGACCATCAATAGTTGTTTGAAGAGTTGTGGACTTTGCGGTAGAGCGTAAAAAGAACCGGGCTCTTTGCGTGAAGGAACTAAAAATTCACGGGCGCCTTCTGGCGTTGAAGGTACAAGCATGGGGGTTTCAACTTCAACGAAACCCTGTGACTCCATCGCAGTGCGAACTGCTGAGTTCACTTTGGCGCGAGTACGGAGATTCTTTTGCATGCGCTCTCGACGAATGTCGATATAGCGGTATTGCAAACGGACATTTTCATCAACATCGTCGGCTCGTGCATCAACTGGGAACGGTGGTGGCTCGGCGGATCGAAGAACCTCAACAACGCATTCGCCGATTTCAACTTCACCGGTACTTAAGTTGACGTTGACAGTTCCTTCTGGGCGGGGGCGCACGACGCCAGTGATCTTGACCACGTATTCACTGCGCACGTCAACAGCATTGTCAATGACGCATTGGACTATTCCTGAATAGTCACGAAGGTCAACGAAAGCCAACTTGTCACCATGTTCACGGCGCTTCGCAACCCATCCGCAGACGGTAACAGTCTGGCCGATGTCGCTAGTACCGATTTCGCCGCACATGTGAGTACGCATTGAAGTTTGTCGTGTTGAAATTGTCATGAGAGTGCTTTCATTATTGAGGTCATTAATTCATTACGCGGAATAGTCGACTGCTGATCTTCAGATCTCAAGGGTCGCAATACAAAAGACTGTGCTTCAACTTCATCTGATCCAATAATGATGGCGATCTTGGCGCCACTCTTGTCGGCAGCTTTCATTTGGCTTTTCATACTGCGATTCTCAAATGAGCGATCACTCGAGATTCCGGCCTCTCGAAGTTGTTGAGTAATCACCAGTGCTTCAAGGCCACCCGTAGTGTCAACGACGAAGACATCAACATTGGTCTCGGTTGAAGCAAAGACGCCTTCATCGTCACACGCTAGAAGAGTTCGATCGAGACCGAGGGCGAATCCGATGCCGCCAGTTGCCGGACCACCTAGATCTTCAACGAGGCCGTCATAACGTCCGCCGCCGCCGATGGCATTCTGTGCTGAGTCGAGAGTTCCGCCAACAAATTCAAAAGTTGTGTGGCGGTAATAATCGAGTCCTCGGACCAATTTTTCATTCACGATGAAGGGAATGTCGAGTGCCTGCAAACCAGACTGAACAGTTTCAAAATGCAAACGGGCGGCATCGCTATAAAACTCAGAGATCTTTGGAGCGCCAGCAATTACTTCGCCGTCTTCGGGACGCTTTGAGTCAAGCACCCGAAGAGCATTCTTGGCGAGCGTGGTTTTACTGGCGTCAGAAAGACGATCAATATTGTCAGTGAAGTAGGTCTGCAAAGCGGTCACGAATCGCTGGCGATTCTCGGGTTCGCCCAAACTGTTGAGGTGTAAGTGCACCTGCTGCAGTCCAAGACGTTTGAAAAAGTTCCAACCGAGGGCGGTGACTTCAACGTCAAGGTACGGGTCGTTGGCTCCAAGGACTTCAATGCCGACTTGGTCAAATTGTCGGTAACGACCACGCTGTGGACGTTCGTATCGGAAGTTCGGTCCGGAGTACCAAACTTTCCAAGGTGTGGCGGGTCGGTGCTGAACAAACGCACGGCACACACTGGCAGTCTGTTCTGGTCGGAGGGCCACGTGTCGTTCGCCCTTATCGATGAAGTCGTACATCTCTTTCGTCACGATGTCGGTTGCTTCGCCGACCCGATGAAAGACACCGATGTCTTCAAGTAACGGAGGGATGATTTGACCATAACCAGCCGCGGTGACCGTCTCGGCGAATGTCGCCACGAACCGCCGCCAACGGGCAGATTCGGGAGGAAGGATGTCGCGCATCCCTGGGCTGGTTTGAAACTCGGGCACAAATACTCAGGCTAGCGGTCAATGGGTCGTGCCTTCGGGAGATTAGGCCCCACCCAACGCTGTGATCGAGGCAAAATGAGTCACTCCTCGTCGTCGTCAAGGGGTCGGCCAGTGCCAGATCGGTAGGCATCGTAGACGCCATCAATCTTCTTGATTGTGCGTAGAACCGAATCGAGGTGTCCGGGGTCGGCGAGTTCGAATTCAAAGCGCATTTTTGCGACTCGGTCTCCCCCGGTATGGGTGCTGCAAGCCACGATATTGACGTGTTGTTCAGATAGTTCATTGGCCACATCGCGCAGTAATCGAGAGCGATCAAGGGCGACAACTTCAACGCTGGCGCGAAAGACAGTTCCGGTCGAAGAGCCATCCCATTCAACGTCGACAAGGCGTGACGATTGATCATCTGCGAATGTTCCAGCGTTCGCACAATCTGAACGGTGAATGCTCACACCGCGCCCGCGAGTAATGAATCCTAAAATCTCGTCTCCAGGTACAGGAGTACAACACTTAGATAACCGCACCAGGACATCGTCAAAGCCTTCGACATGAATTCCGACATTGCTATTTCCGCGTCGTCGCAGATCGTCTGGTCTTAAGACCGATGCCGGTAAGCGTTCTTCAGAGTCTGAGTCTTCAAAACGTGCAGCAATTCTTTGTGCGAATTGTGCTGCTTCAACGTGTCCCTCGCCGATCGCTGCGAGCAAGGTGTCAAGATCGAGGTAATTCAACGATTCCATTTCGGAGGTTAAATGAGAACTCTCCATCACCCGATTGACAGGTAGCCGTACCCGACGAAGTTCTTTCGACAAATCTTCGCGACCTGCTTCAATGAGGTCTTCACGTTTCTCTCGCGAGAACCATTGCTTGACCTTGTTGCGAGCTTTAGGCGAAGAAATGAATTCAAGCCACTCACGTGATGGACTTGCGGATTCAACTTTTGAGGTAAAGATTTCGCAAGTGTCACCAGATTTCAACTGATGTGTCAAAGGTACTAGTCGCCCATTGACGCGAGCGCCGATGCAGGCATTACCGATCGCCGTGTGAACTGAATACGCAAAGTCAACGGGGCACGAACCGAGCGGTAAAGCAATCACGCGACCTTTTGGAGTGAACACAAAGATTTCATCTTGGTCGAGATCAGTCTTCAGACTCTCCATGAATTGGGCTGGATCGGCAATGTCGCTTTGCCAATCGATGATGCGATTTAACCAATCAATATCGGGGGTTTCGTTGTCATCTTTGTAAGCCCAGTGGGCGGCTACTCCCCATTCGGCTCGTTGGTGCATTTCTCGAGTTCGAATTTGAATTTCAAGAGGCTTACCACCTGGTCCAATCACTGTGGTGTGCAAACTTTGGTACAGGTTGAATTTCGGCATAGCCACGTAGTCCTTGAATCGCCCAACGATGGGCTTCCAAGTGCCGTGAATGCAACCCAACGCTGCGTAGCAATCCTTCACCGAATCAACAACGACACGAATTGCGACGATGTCAAAGATCTCGTCAAATTCCTTGCCTTTTTGAATCATCTTTTCGTAGATGCTCCACAAGTGTTTTCCGCGACCGGTGACATCTGCATCAATGTTGAGGTCAATCAACTTGGCACGAACATCAGACATTGCTTTGGCTAGATACACATCGCGTTCAGGACTTCGACTGCTGACTAAGTGGTCTAGTTCGGCGTACCTTTTTGGGTACATGGAAGCAAAAGCCAAATCTTCAAGTTGTTGCTTGAGGCCTTGCATTCCGAGGCGATGGGCAAGCGGCGCGTAGATGTCTAAGGTTTCACTGGCTATGCGTTGTTGCTTTTCAACAGGCATAGCTGCGATGGTGCGCATGTTGTGTAGCCGATCGGCCAACTTGATAATCAGGACTCGTAAGTCTTTGGCCATGGCGACCAGCATTTTCCGCATGGTCGCTGCTTGTTGCTCTTCTTTGGAGTCAAAGCGAATTCGATCAAGTTTGGTAACACCATCAACGATCGCGGCTACTTCCGGTCCGAAATCGCGTTCAACATCAGCCACCGTAATGTCGGTGTCCTCGACCGCATCGTGCAACAAGGCCGCGATTACGGTGGTCTCATCAAGTCCGATATCGGCGACGATTTTGGCGACGGCAAGAGGGTGGTTGATATATCCCTCGCCGCTCTTTCGGGTTTGTTGTGAATGAGCCGCTCGAGCAGTCTCAAAGGCTTTAGTCATTAACGCGGTTGAGGCCTTGGGATGACGGCGTCGGAAAGAGAGTAAAACTGGGGCCATTTCGTCGTCGGGTGAACTATGTTGTCGCCTCCAAGGGAGAAGACGAGTCACCGTGGCCATGGGCTAAGTATCGCAGGAAGAATCAATGAACGGGTGGTTTTAGTCGTCCCGCTGGCGAACCTGGTTAGTAGGTAAAGAGCGACTCGACGGCGATTCCATCAAGTTTGGCTCGGCCCTCAAGGAACGTAAGTTCAATGAGTACCGCTAAAGCCACGATGTCTCCCCCGAGCGCTGACACGAGACGACACGTAGCGGCGGCGGTACCACCTGTTGCTAGAACGTCGTCCACAACCAAGATGCGCTCACCAGGATGAATGGCGTCTCGGTGAATCTCCAACTTGTCCGAGCCGTATTCGAGGTCGTATTCCTCGCGTACGACGGCCCAAGGGAGTTTCCCGGCTTTGCGTACAGGTACAAAACCCGCACCAAGAGCGACGGCGATCGGAGCGCCCAAGATAAAGCCGCGGGCCTCGACACCGATGACACGCTGAATATTGGCGTCAACAAAGCGCGCCGCGATCTTGGAGATCGCTTCATTAAATGCCGGTCCGTCACCGAGCAATGGAGTGATATCTCGAAATGTGACTCCGGGACTCGGATAGTCCGGAATGGAACGGATGAACTCTTGCATTGATTCAATACTCACGATGAACGACGACGCTTCTTGCGCGGTCGCGGCGGATGGGTCAGTAATGCCGTTGACGACAGTGATGTCTGCGGCGTCGACAACGCTGACTCTGCATCATCGGCCTGGCGTCGAACTGATTTAGCTCCAGTTGCCCCACCTGAGATAACCATATGGGCGAGTTCGGCGCCAGTGGCATGATCGCCAATGAGGTTCTTGTAGCGAGTTTCACGCTGTTTGAAAATTGCCAACAATGGTGTCGCGATGTAGATCGATGAATATGAACCTGTCAACAAACCGACGAGCAAAGCAATGGCGAATTCGCGCAATGCGATTGCGCCAAAGACACCAGATCCGAGAACCAACAATGACAACACTGGTAAAACTGCGGCCAATGACGTGTTCAGCGAACGCATGAGTACTTGGTTCATCGACACATTGGTGATGTCAGCCATTGACGTACGCGAAGGTCCGAACTTCTCAATATTGTCTTTGACCTTGTCGAATACCACGATGGTGTCGTACAACGAGAAACCAAGAATTGTTAAGAAGGCGACGACAGTTGCCGGGGTCACCTCAAAGCCAATAATTGAGTAGATGCCCACGCTGATCAAGACGTCATGCAACATTGCGCAAATAGCGGCTATTGCCATGCGCCACTCAAAACGCCACGCGATATAGATGCCGACCAAAACCATGAAGGCGATCAAGGCGCGGATGGCCTTTTCGGTGATTGCACGTCCCCAAGATGAGCTCACCGAGCTCACCGAAACGTCGTTGATGTCAACCTGCGCCTTGCTTGCAAGCTCGCTTTGCACCTTGGCACGAACCTCAGAGGTTTGGTCACCTACCTGGATCCGAATCGATGTTGTCGTTCCGCTGGTCAGGTTTTGCACCTTGGCATTATCGGTTTGAATGCCGTTGTCTTCAAGAACAGATCGGGCAGCCTCGACATCCATCGTTGCGCTGCTCGGTACCTGCCAAGCGACACCACCTTCAAAGTCAATACCGAGGTTGAGTCCACGGGTAAACAATGATCCCAAGGTCAGCAAGATCAAAATGATGGAAATTGCGAAACCAATTTTTCGCTTTCCGAAGAAGTCGAAAGACGTTTCTCCGTGGTACAGACGTCCAAAAATTCCGCGACGGGAAGTGACGAGGTCGTTGCTCATACCGCTCCTCCAGTTGCATTCACAGTGTTATCAATACCAAAGAGTCGACCGCGTTGGAAGCGTTTCGTTCGAGCGATCATCAACATTGTTGGTCGGGTGAAGAACCAGGCAATGACGATGTCACACAAAGTTGACAATCCGAGGAAGAAGGCGAAACCACGAACCGAACCGACTGTGAGGTACCACAAGGTGAAAGCACCGATGAGCGACACGATGTCGGCTGCCAGAATTGTTCTCCACGCTGACTTGAATCCACGCTCAGCAGAGTTCTTCAGCGTGCGACCCGATTTGAGTTCGTCTTTCAACTTTTCAAAGAACACCACATATGAGTCAATGGTGACGCCAACGGACACGATGATTCCAGCGATACCGGCCAAACTCAACGCCAGTCCGTTCGTTGTTGAAAGCAGTGAAATCACGTTCCATTGAACGAGACCCGACAAGGTAATGCCGAAGACAACAATGAGGGCAAGAAGTCGGTAATACAGAATCATGAAGAGCAAAACCAGAAGGACGCCGATCAAACCAGAAACGATTGCGGCGTTCAGTGAATCTTCACCCAAAGTCGGTGACACGATCTGGACGGCTTGTACTTCAAGGCGAACTGGTAACGCACCGCTCTTGAGAACTCGTGCCAAATCTTTCGCTTCAGATTCTTTGAAGTTCCCGGTGATGTCAACTCCACCTGAGAACGATGGCTGGTTAACGCTCGGGGCAGATTGGACAACACCGTCAAGGACAATGGCCATACGACCCGTTGGGCAAGTTGTTGACTTGGCATAACACTGCGCAGCACCGACATTCCAGAGATCAGCGCCAGTGATTCCGCTCTTCAGAGTGACACGGACTCCCCACCCGCCCGAGATGATGTCGGCCTGAGCGTCGTTATTGAAAACCTCGCCCGTCGCGAAAGAAGGCCCGAGCTGATAGATCTCTGAACCATCAGTGTTTTGCACGACGACAGTGGCATTCGGGTCTGCTGGGTCGCCCATTTCCATGGGGGCTGTCGTTGAGTCGGTGACATCGGTTCCACTGGGGTTTTCAGAACCAAGTGGAACATCGGTTCCCGACGGAAGCGACGTTGACGAATCTGTTGTCACAACAGTGGTGACTGGAACAGTTGTTGAGTCATCGGTTGGAACTGATGTCGCGGCTCGGGGGAATGTGCGCGATGGTCCACCGGGTGCAGTTGTCGTTACCGCGAGTGATGTTGTTGCCACTGGCAAAGTCGTTGAACTCGATGTCGAATCTGACGTCGAAGTAGACGTTGTCACACCATCAGCGAGGGTGGTTGATGAACCGTCAGCAACAGTTGTACTTGAAGTATCAACTGGTGTGTTCGGAGCGGCCAACAGAACTGGGCGAAGCAAAACCGCACCAGTTACTTGAACCAGACGAAGTGCCTCATCTTGGTTGTCAACGCCAGGCAAGTTGACAACAATCGCGTCACCTTGCCGAATGATCTCGGGTTCGGCGACTCCGAGCGAGTCAACACGCTCACGAATACGCTCAACAGCAAGATCGAGGCTAACGGAGTCGTACTCGCCAACTGGCTCTTGAGTAACAGAGATTCCGCCCTTCAGGTCGAGGCCGAGTGCAGGCGTGTTGTCAGCAACGAGGTTGCCAGCGAAAGAACCGAATACAACTACTAAAAGTCCAACGAGGGAAATAACAAGACGACGAGTCATAGCAGTTGAAGTC
Organism: Ilumatobacteraceae bacterium; assembly: GCA_044358015.1. Taxonomy (GTDB): domain Bacteria; phylum Actinomycetota; class Acidimicrobiia; order Acidimicrobiales; family Ilumatobacteraceae; genus Casp-actino8. The sequence goes on along the minus strand of JBIKOO010000001.1, from coordinate 66,604 downwards.
ACTCGCTGTCAGGTTCAGTCGACCCAGTGGCGATATCTCCACCAGCTGGTTCGACAGCAGGATTAATTCGGCGCAAGAGCGAAGACCGTGACACGCGAATTTCGGTACCTTCGGCAATTTCTAGCCAAACAATGTCACCGTCAATGGCGTTGACGAATCCGAAAATTCCGGCATTAGTGATGACTTCGTCACCTTCGCCGATGGCACGCTGCAACTCTTGGGTCTCCTTGAGTCGTCGACGCTGTGGGCGAATCATGAGAAAGTACATCGCGGCACCGATGGCGCCCATGAAGAGCAACGTCACGAGGAAACTTCCACCGCTATTTTGGTTTTCAGAAGCGGCGGCGAATACAGAGGATAAAGACTGAAGAGTAGACATGAATTTCCCTAGGTTCGAGGGTTGAATAACCCGTAGAACTCTAGTCCGTGGGGCACCAATTTGGGGACTCACCACGGCCCAAAATGGCTCTTTTCAGGTGTCTAACCCCAAATAGTCAGAATTTCTTGGCGCAAAATGTGCAGACGACCCTGACTGATCGCCTCTCGCATGTCTTTCATCAGATTGAGCGTAAACGCGATGTTATGCACACTTAGTAAACGGGCTGCGGTCGGCTCGTTGACCTGAAAGAGATGGCGCAGGTATCCCCTGCTGTGTCGCTGGCATACATCGCACGAGCACGCGGCATCAATCGGGTCCTCGCTGAGTGCGTGGCGTTGATTTTTGATGTGTAGTTTCCCGGTGCTCGTGAGGGCGGTGCCATGTCGGCCAATACGTGTCTGCATGACACAGTCAAACTGGTCAACCCCAAGCCAAACCGCTTCAACCAATGAAGCGGGATCGCCAACGCCCATCAAATACCGCGGGCGGTCCGTAGGTAGATGAGCGATTGCCGAAGCCAAGGCGGGAATCATTTCTTCGCGAGTCTCCCCGACTGATAAACCGCCGATGCCATAACCGTCAAAACCAGACCGATCGCCCGTCGTGATGGCCACCGTGCGTTGAGCGCTCTCGGCCCGCATGGCGATGTCGGTTCCGCCTTGGACAATGCCGAATAAAGCCTGATCGTTTCGTTGGTGTGCAGTATGGGCGCGTTGTGCCCACATTGATGTTCTTTCTAGGGCCAGTCGAATCACTGCCTGCGGCGAAGGCAACGGCGCACACACATCAAGCACCATTTGAATATCTGCGCCGAGCAACTCTTGAGTTGCAACTGCTGACTCGGGTGTAAAGCGGTGGCTACTTCCGTCATAGGTTGATTTGAAAGTGACTCCGTCGTCATCAACTTTTGGATTGAGTGAGAAAACTTGGAAGCCGCCAGAGTCAGTCAAGGTCAGACCGCGCCAACCAGCGAATTTTGCGAGTCCCCCGAAATGAGCAACGGTTTCTGCTCCTGGACGCAACATCAAGTGGTAGGTGTTACCTAAGACAATCTCGGCGCCCAGAGATTCATAGTCAGCAGCGCTGAGATACTTAATGGCTCCGCGAGTACCGACTGGCATGAACGTCGGAAACTGGTACGAACCCTTTGCCATCGTCGCTACTCCGGTTCGCGCTGCACCTTCAGTTGCAGTGATATCTAGCTTGACGGGATGCATCTTTAACTCTCTTCGGCGTGACGGTTGAGCAACATGGTGTCGCCTAGGGACAAGAAACGGTAGCCATTTTCGAGCGCGGATGCGTAGATATCGCGCCAACGGTCGCCGACAAAAGCTTCAATCATCAACAACAACGTGGTTTTCGGTAAGTGGAAGTTGGTCATCATGAGATCAACGCATTGCCAGTCAAAACCGCGGTGAATGAAAAGGTTGGTACGTCCAGATAATTCGCTACGAGAAGCGGCGCTTTCGAGTGCCCGAACTGCCGTAGTGCCAACGGCAACCACGCGTTTGGCATCGTTAACTTTGGCCATGACTTCTTCACTGACTGAGTAGTACTCAGTATGCATTTTGTGGTCAAGAGGATTGTCAGTCTGAATAGGTTGAAAGGTGTCAAGTCCAACAACTAACTCAACCCGAGCGAAATCAATGTTTTGATCGTTCAGGGTCTGTAAAAGATCTGGCGTGAAATGCAGTCCTGCAGTTGGCGCAGCAGCTGAGGCGGGACGCCGTGAGTAGACCGTTTGGTAGCGCTCGGTTTGTGGAAGCGATGTTGTGATGTACGGGGGTAGTGGGATCTCGCCGATACGGTCAAGAAAACTCAACACGTCATCGGTGAAACACAATTCGATTTCAAAGGAGTCACCACTTTCAAGACGACCGTGAAAAATACATTCACTACCCGTGTCAATATGACGTAGCACCTCTCCGTCTTTGAGTTTCCCTCCAGGTTTGACCAGTGCCGACCAACGGCGTGAATTGGTGGTCAACGGGTCAAGTAGTAGCACCTCAACGTTTCCGCCACTTGCTCGATTTAGGCGGAGTCGTCCGGGAATGACTCGGGTGTCGTTGACGACGAGTAAATCACCTGGTTGCAAATACTCAGGAAGGTTAAAGACCTGGCGGTGGGCAATGGATGCGATTCCAGCACGACGACCTTGATCAACTAACAATCGAGCATGATCACGCGGTTCAGCGGGAACTTGTGCAATCCGATCAACAGGAAGTTCGTAATCAAAATCAGACAGTCGCACCGGCTGAATTCTAGGAGAATAAACCAGGAACTTGCTGAGGTGCAGTGAGACCGAGGTGGGCCCAGGCCGCTGGCATAGCAACGCGGCCTCGTGGTGTGCGCGCAATAAATCCCTGTTGGATCAAAAATGGCTCATACACATCTTCAACTGTTTCGGACTGTTCGCCGATACCGATAGCCAATGTTGAAAGTCCGACTGGTCCCCCATTGAACTGCTGACACAACGACGACAGAATCGCACGATCAACCTTGTCAAGGCCGCGGTGATCGACGCCAAAGACTGCGAGACCTTCATCAGCAATAGCACCAGTGATCTTGCCGTCGCCGCGTACTTCGGCAAAGTCGCGGACTCGACGAAGTAAGCGATTCGCGATACGGGGTGTTCCTCGACTTCGTCGTGCTATCTGATGTGAGCCGTCTTCATCAATTGACACATCAAGGATGCCTGCGGCGCGCCGAACAATGGCATGAAGTTCGTCTTCGTCGTAGTAATCAAGACGGGCCACTAATCCGAAGCGGTCACGTAATGGACCGGTGATCATTCCGGTACGAGTTGTTGCTCCGACCAATGTGAATCGTGGTAACGCCAATCGAATACTTGATGCGGCCGGACCTTTACCGACCACGATGTCGAGTTTGAAATCCTCCATTGCGGGATACAAAATTTCTTCGACAACTCGGCTGAGACGATGAATTTCGTCAATGAATAAAACATCTGATGGTTCAAGTTTCGTCAATATCGCTGCGAGGTCGCCGGCCCGTTCAAGGGCAGGACCTGATGTGATGTGTAGGCGCACGCCCATTTCGGCCGCAATGATGCTTGACAAGGTGGTCTTTCCTAAGCCTGGGGGCCCAGCGAATAAGAGATGGTCAGCCGCTTCGCCACGACGACGTGCAGCCTCGAGAACAATGCCCAACTTTTCTTTCAGTTCACGTTGCCCAATGAACTCTTCAAGATGTTTTGGCCGAAGACCAGACTCATCTGATTCTTCAACGACATCACTAATTTGTGGATCAAGAAATTCATCCCGCACGACGGGCTCCTAGCGCTTGTAGTGCATCTCGTAAGAGGGTCTCGGCTCCGTCTTCTACTGAAACATCGCGGAGAACTTCGCGAATTTCTGATTCGATGTAGCCAAGACCTAACAAGGCTTCACGTACATCAGAAATGACGCTCGGTCTGGTGCCGTTGGATGGTTCGTGATTATCAAGAATGGGCAACGACAATCGGTTCTTGAGTTCAATGAGCAATCGTTCGGCAGTTTTTTTACCGACCCCTGGAACCATTGTGAGAGCTGCAAGATCGGAAGATGCCACAACTTCAAAGAGTGCAACCGGCGACAAGGTGCCAAGAACTGCCATGGCGAGTGATGGGCCGACACCATGAGTTGCGAGCAAAGTCTGAAATGTGTTTTTCTCGTCCCGTGTCAAGAAGCCAAACAACGTTTGGGCATCTTCGCGAATATGGTGATGAATGTATAAAAAGGCTGGTGAGGTTGGTTCAAGTTCAGCCAAGGTTCGAGGTGTCACGGTCACGAGATAACCGACTCCATTGACTTCGATCAAGGTGGTTCCTTCACCGTGTCGTTCGAGAACTGTTCCGCGTAGTGAACCGATCATGACGGACAATCTTTCATGTCAGGCCGTCTTTCGACTTCGAGCACGACCATGAATTGACTCGGCACCAGCGGCAATAAGTTTTTGATGCATCGGAGAAACCGCCAGGTGGCAAAGAGCAAGTGCAGCGGCGTCGGCAGCATCGGCCGGTTGTGGAAGCGAGTTCAGGCCGAGGCGTACCTGAACCATACGCTGCACTTGTAACTTGTCTGCTCCCCCCCAACCAGTGATCGTTTCTTTGACCTGATTTGGGGTGTATTGAACCACAGTGCACCCAGCAGCGGATGCCAGCGCGAGAGCCAGGCCACTGGCCTGCCCGACACTCATGGCCGTTCGTACATTGACCTGAAAAAACAATTGCTCAACGACCACTGTTTGCGGTTCAAACTCTTGGAGAAGATCGCTGATATCGCGATGCAGGCAGGCAAGTCGCTCGGGTAATGGCATCGTTGGCGGAGTTCGTAGGACCCCAAGCGAGACGGCGCTGGCCTGCTGAGAGCCGAGAGCGTCGATCACGGCATAACCACAACGAGTCAAGCCAGGGTCTATCCCGAGGACACGGTGCACGCTTCGCTTCGTCGTCGTGGGGTCGCTCGGTACGAACATGCGTACGATCATAACGGATTGATCGCCCTATGTCGTGGAACATGGCATTGTTGAGCATGCGTACAGAACGAAACTTTAGTCAAATGACTGCTCTGTCAGTATTGGTGATCGGGCTAGTCGCCTCGTTGGCAGCCTGTTCAGGATCCTCTGACTCCGGTTCACTCGCCTCGACGACAGATCTCTCCACGGGCTCCCCCGAAGATAGTTCTGCTCCCGAGAGCCCAGTCAATGGCGCAGACACTGTCCTGCCCACTTGTGAACAGCCCGGTGTGTTGACGTGCTTATTGCCGTGGCCCGACAATCGACTAACCGTCGCAGATTCAAGCATGCCCACAGGTCGCCGTTTGGCCATTCCAGGCGACGCCACCCCTGTCAACGTTGACGGGATAGCTATCGATGTCACAGATCAAAATCGTGGTGATGGATTCTCACCAAACTCAGTCATCATTTTTTCTGCTCCTGATGTTGACTTAGAAAAAAGCGGCGTGCCTGACTCAACTGAAATTGAAAATTCGTTGACCGACTCAAATCCGGTTTCGTTACGCGATATTGACTCGAACACCGATTGGCCATTTTGGGGAGAGTTAGATAGGTCGGGATTAGTCACCCTTCGTCCAGCTGTTGCGTTAGCAGAGGGCCATACATATCAAGTAACGATTGGTGACCTTGTTAATAGTCAGGACCAACCAGTCGATATTGATCTGAACAGTCGCCAATGGAGTTTCACGGTTGCGAGCGAAGAATCGCTATCAAGTCGATTGCTTTTCGAACGTTCGGTTGCATACGAACAGATTGGTGATGGAGTTCCAAAATTCACTGTCGACTCGGTAACGCCAGGTGATGTTCAAACTATTGACGGAACCTTAGAGATACCGAACTTTCTGGACAATGACGGATCACCTGGCGGCAAACTTTTATTTGATGCGGCCGGTAACCCTGCAGTGAATCCCGACCATCCAACTTACGAAGCTGCTTACCGTTGTGTGATCCCGAATGAAGTTATAAGTCCAGTACCAGCGCTGCTCTACGGCCATGGGTTGATGGGCTCACGAGATCAAGTTGATTTCTTTGGCACTTTCGCAGGTCAGGGAATGATTGGGGCATGTGCTGTTGACTGGTTAGGTATGGCAACTGAAGATGTCGCGAACCTCGCCGGGATTTTGGCTGACATGAGCCGATTCAACGAACAAGTTGACCGCATGCTGCAAGGTCACATCGCGTTCCAGATGCTCGGTCGACTGACGAACAGTCCTCTCGGTTTTGTGGCAGATCCAGCTTTCCAAAATGCAAATGGCTCTCCCATTTTGAAAGCTGACTCAACGGTTTTCGTTGGTAATAGTCAAGGCGGAATTTTGGGCGGAGCCGCATCGGCAATTTCAACGGAATGGCGTCGCGCCGTTCTTGGGGTGCCGGGTATGAACTATTCGCTTCTTCTGCCGCGGTCAAGTGATTGGCCCGAGTTTCAAGTCATCTTTGACAAGTCCTATACAAAACCCGAGGATCAAATCACCGCACTGGCATTAGTCCAACTTTTGTGGGATCGCGGCGAGAACGGTGGCTATGTGCAACACCTGACATCAAATCCATACCAAGGAATCGAATCGAAAGACGTACTGTTGGTTGAGGCTTTTGGTGATCATCAAGTGGCCAACATAGGGACGGAGTTACTGGCCCGCACAATCAGTGCCAAAGTGCACTCGCCATCTTTGAAGGACGGTCGAAGTTCATCAAAAACTCCATTTTGGGGAATTGACCCGATTGAGTCGTACCCCTTTGATGGTTCAGCATTGGTGATTTGGGACTTCGGCACCCCTGCTCCGCCGATAGGTGCTGCTGCACCATCTCAGCCAGAATTTGGACTTGACCCACACGGAGCAGGCAGCGATGAAGCGCTCGTTCTGGTGCAGGCGTTGGGCTTCCTGCTCGGTGGACAATTACAAAACGTCTGTGGTGACGGTCCGTGTGTCGGGACGCAGATTGACGGCTAACTGATTGAGGTTGATCAGCACTTCTTGATTGCCGCAGTGATGTCATCGACCGAACGGAAAGTCAAACCAGCCAATGCCCGGTGGGCGTACACGATTTTGCCTTGACGATCTACGACGAAAACACTTCGACGGGGAAAACCAAGTGGTCCGAGCGTGCCATACAAGGCCGCAACTTCTTTGTTGACGTCAGCTAGGAGGGGAAATTTGAAACCGTGTTTGCCAGAGAACTCCTCGTGGCTTGAAACATCTTGTGCCGATATCGCTAGGACTTGCGCTTCAAGTTGTTCAAACTCAGATAATTCGTTGTTGTATGTGTTGAGTTGCTTCGTACAGACTGGGGTGTCGTCACCTGGGTAGAACACCAGAACGACTGGATTGCCGCTGTAGTCACCAAGTGAATATGACTTACTAGCCGTGCCGGGTAGTGAAAAGTTAGGTGCTTGATCGCCTACTGAAATGCTCATCCGAGTGACTCCATTATTTCGTCGCTGATATCAAAATTGGCATAAACGTCTTGCACGTCATCGTTATCTTCAAGAGCATCCATGACCTTCATGATCTTGGCTGCAGTCTCTGCATCGGTGACTTCAATGATCGTTGAAGAAACCATAGTTGATTCAGCAGATAGAACTTCGATACCGGCAGTCTCAAGTGCGGTCTTGACGTCGTAGACAGCGTTGGGTTCGCTCAGAATCTTCCATGTTGACCCGTCGCGACTGATGTCCTCAGCGCCAGCGTCAAGGGCGAGCAACATGATTTCATCCTCGCCGGTGGTGCCAGCAACATAAATGACACCACGACGACTGAATTGCCATCCCACTGCGCCAGGTTCGGCCATCGCCCCACCCAATTTCGAAAAGATGTTGCGAACATCAGCACCGGTACGGTTGCGGTTGTTGGTCAGGGTGTCGACCAACATGGCGACTCCACCTGGCGCATAACCCTCGTAGGTAATCGACTCGTAGTTTTCGCCCTGGGCTTCGCCAGACCCTCTCTTGACGGCGCGATCAATCGCGTCGTTTGTCATCTGGCCAGCTTTGGCTTTTTGAATGACAGTGCGCAATGTCGCATTTGAGTTGACATCACCGCCACCTTCGCGAGCCGCGACTTCAATCTGGCGAGCGATCTTCGCGAAGAGTTTTCCGCGAGCCTTGTCGGCCGCACCTTTTTTGTGTTTGATTGTCGCCCATTTGGAATGTCCGGACATGGTCTACCTCACCTGTGATGAATTTGATTCGTGAACAATGGAAATGAAGATTTCGTGAACCCGTAAATCGGGAACGAGTTCGGGATGAAATGAACTCGCTAGTGCAGTGCCTTGTCGCACCAGCACGGGGTGGCCATTGACCGTCGATAAAACTTCGACGTCGTCGCCGGCTTTTTCAATGACCGGAGCGCGGATAAACAAGGCGTGAAAGGGCACGTCAAAAGATTCGATATCAATGTCTTGTTCGAAGGAATCATTTTGTCGACCGTAACCATTTCGGCGAACTTGGATGTCCATCGCGTTGAGCACGATTTGGTCTGGCCGTCCGTCAATAATCGAATGTGCCATCATGATCATTCCGGCGCAGGTTCCAAAAACTGGAAAACCATCGTCAATTTTCTTGGTCAAAGTTTTTCCAAGTCCCGAAGCAACGAGAAGATTGCTCATCGTCGTACTTTCGCCGCCAGGAATCACTAAACCGTTCACTTCTTGAAGATCGGTCTCGGTTTTGACTAAGCGAACGTCGACTTCAAGCGCGTTCAAATGTTGAACGTGCGCGTCAAACGCTCCTTGCAGTGCAAGGACACCAATCGTGGCTCGAGCGTTCACCTGGGGGCCTCATTTATATTGAACCGTTCACCAACCGCGTTCGGCGTAACGCTGATTGATTTCATCCATGCCGATACCGGTCATAGGGGCACCGAGACCAGCACTGACCTTAGCCAAAATTTTGGCATCCATGTAGTGCGTCGTTGCTTCAACGATTGCTTTGGCGCGAGCTGACGGGTTGTCGCTCTTGAAAATTCCAGAGCCAACGAAAACTGACTCGGCGCCGAGTTGCATTGCCAACGCCGCGTCAGCCGGCGTTGCTAAACCACCAGCGCAAAAAAGGGGCACAGGAAGTTTGCCAGTCTCGGCGATTTCTTGAACAAGTGATAGCGGGGCCTGCAGGCGCTTGGCCCATTCAAAAAGTTCGGCCGAATCAGCAGAGCCAATTTTTTTGATGTCGCCGAGAATTGAACGCAGGTGTCGCACAGCCTCAACAACGTTTCCAGTTCCGGCTTCACCCTTTGAGCGAATAAGCGCAGCGCCTTCACTGATGCGACGAAGGGCTTCACCTAAGTTTGTTGCACCGCAGACGAACGGAGTCGTGAAATTGTACTTGTCGATGTGGTGTGCTTCGTCGGCAGGTGTGAGCACTTCGCTTTCGTCGATGAAGTCAACGCCGAGGGCCTGCAAAATTTGGGCTTCAACAAAGTGACCGATGCGCGCCTTGGCCATCACCGGAATCGTGACGGCAGCCTTGATCCCTTCGATCATGTCGGGGTCGCTCATACGGGCAACTCCCCCATCTTTGCGAATGTCGGCCGGAACTCGTTCGAGTGCCATGACTGCACAAGCGCCAGCGTCTTCGGCGATTTTGGCTTGCCCAGGGGTCACCACATCCATGATGACTCCGCCCTTGAGCATTTCGGCAAGACCCCGCTTAACGGGGAATGAGCCAACTTGAGCGGTGTGTGAACTTGAAGACATAACGTCAGGCTAACCGTGAACGACCATGAGTGAGACCTTGTGCACAGACCGACAATTCAACATCGGTCACGCTGATCTGGGCGGATGAAGAAATCTGGTTAAAAATCAGGGCCAGGGTGTTTCGGCGACTGTTGCACCAACAGCGACGACGACGGCCTGATTCTCGCGGGTGAGTTCCACCCAGGTTCGACCAGGGGTCAAGAACATTGGCTTTCCGGAGGCATCGGTCAGATTCCAAGCAGATTTGTTGTCAGGACGGTTCCATGTACCTTCGGTCCACATCCCCTGAGTGAAGAGCCACGCAACTCCAGTTCCGACGGTCTGCGCCTCGGGACTGTTTTTATCGGCTTGGCTGAACTTGTATTCGCAGACGATGACGACAACATTGTCAACATTGACTTGAACGCCATTGCTATCAACGTGGGGTTTGGCATCGTGGTTTCGGACGAACTTTCCGATTCCAGCATCCCATTGCCAGGAGGCCTTCATACTGCCGTCCATGGTGAGTTTGAGTCCCGTAACCGTCGTACCCGTTGCACTGGAACCATCGGTGCGATAGGCGAACTGTGGTGGTGGCGTGCCACCACGACCAGCATCAAGCGCCCAAATATTGGTGGTCTTGGAGAACAAGTTGTGGGGAGCCTTCTTATCGGTTGAACGGAAGAAGCCTCCGCCATTGCTCGCTGCAGAAGCGCTCATGTTGACAAGTTCCGACTTATTTATGAGGCTTGTAACGGTTTGGTTTCCGCCGCTCCACAAAAATAATGGCTGATTCAAAGAGGTCACTAAGTCGATGTCTTGAGTACGGCCCGACCGTACCGGACCAACGGGATCAGAGCCAGTTGAGTGGAAGACGGCGGCAAAGCGAGTCCACTTTTCAACATTCTCTTCATAAACGATGTCGGCTTCATTGAGACCAGTTTGTGGACGAGCACCAGGGTGATTGTCGATCTTGGCGACAATCGCTGGACGAACAGCTGCGGCTTCATCAACAATCGGTAATCCCGTCAAAGGCATCACCGGGACGGGAATCGTTGTAGTTGTTGTTGCAACAACTGTGGTCGGTGCAACTGTGGTTGGTGCGGCCGTGGTCGGTGCGATCGTTGTACTGGTAGACACTGCTGAGTCTCCACCACCTCCACACGACACTAAAGACAGACCAAAGAGGGCAAAAGAAACAAAAAAGAAACGCTTTACAGAAATTTTCACAGTTCCTTTAGTAGCGCAATTCGTTCATCAAGTGGTGGATGAGTATCAAACATGCGGTGGAAAAAACTGAGTTTTCCATTGTCACGAACGCCCGATAAAGGTTGCTCGATCCACATATGGGCTGTAGCCATTGACGCAGAGTGAGTTGTGGTGGTGTCAGATTTCAATTTCTCAAGGGCGCCAATGAGGCCTGGCGGGTATCTGGTCATTTGGCACGCCGAAACATCGGCCAAAGTCTCACGCTTACGACTAACGGCAGCCTGCATCGCCTTGGCGATGATCGGGGCCAAGATTAAGAGAACAAAACCAAAAATCGCGAGCGGGTTCGCCCCGTTGTCACGGTCGCCGTCGCGAGATGTACGACCACCGTTCCACCACATCAGGCGAATCGCCAAATCGGTCATTAGGGCAATCGAACCAACCAACGTCACGGCGATCGTTGAGACCAAAATGTCGTAGTTGCGAATGTGCGATAACTCGTGAGCCACGACGCCTTCAAGTTCGACACGATTGAGTTTTTCTAATAGTCCGGTCGTGACAGCAATCGCCGCATGTTGAGGGTTACGGCCAGTGGCGAAGGCATTGGGTGCCGGATCATTAATGATGTACACGCGAGGCTTCGGGAGTCCCCCGGCGATGCACAAACCCTCGACCAAGTTGTGGAGACGTTGATATGTCGCGGGGTCGGCGGGCACGGCTCGACTGACTGACAGCGCGATTGCATCGGACTTCCAGTACGAGGTCACGGCCATGACGGCAGCAATGACGAGTGCCACGATGCTGGCGGTCGGTCCACCACCGACTAAATAGCCGACGACAACGCCTACCAGGACGACCAAGAGAACGAACCCAAAGATCAACGCCGCGCTTCGACGCTTATTAGAGGCAATCTGTTGATACACGAAGATTAAAACTTGACGTTAGGAGCAGTGCGAGCGGCATCTTCGGCTTCAAAGAATTCACGGTGCGGGAAATTGCCCATCTTGGCCACAAGCACAGTCGGGAAGGTATCAAGCTTGTTGTGGTACTCGAGTACTGAGTCGTTGTAGAACTGTCGAGCGTAGGCCACACGACTTTCTGTTGACGTGAGTTCTTCTTGCAAGGCCAAGAAATTTTGGTTGGCTTTCAAATCGGGGTAAGCCTCTGACAAAGCAAACAATTGGCGCAGCGCTCCAGTGAGCATGTTGTCCGCTTGCCCCTGTGCTTCTGGTCCAGGACCAGCGGCCATAGCGGCATTACGGGCCGTGATTACTGCCTCGAGCGTGGCCTTTTCGTGGGCTGCATAACCCTTGACTGTCTCCACCAGATTTGGCACGAGATCCAGACGACGCTTGAGTTGGACATCGACTTGCGACCAGGCATTGTCAACTTGGTTACGGCGCCGTATGAGGCCGTTATAGGTGATGACGACGAAGACAGCCAACAAGGCGACGACGGCGATAACGATAAGAGTCATAAAGTCATCCTAGGTTCAAAAATGGGAACCAATCGGTCAATCGATCAATCGGTCAAACAGTTAAGCAGTGACACGGCCATCGCGGGTGATGAAACGGCGCAGACGTTGCCGCCGAGTGGGACGGTGTTGGGACTCAGCGATCACTCGCCGATAAATGTCCACATATGTTTGGGCCAACTGAACCATCGAAAAGCCACTCGCTCGACTCTGACCATTGCTCACGAGGCGGCGCCTGAGATCTTGGTCGAGCAAAATTCGTCGAAGTGCACTTTCTAGGGCCTGCGGGTTATCGGGCTCGACGAGAAGAGCATCAACTTCGTGAGTCGCCACATTCATGTATCCGTCGAGTGCACTTGCGACGATTGGTGTGGAGGCGGCCATGGCTTCAATCAATACCACTCCAAAACTTTCGCCTCCGAGTGACGGAGCGCAAAAGACATCTGCTTGGGCAAGTCGCTGAGCCTTCTCAGCATCGCTGATTCTGCCCAGCCATATCAAACGAGAGTCACCGGCCCATTCGCGCTTCAGCCGTTCAGTTTCAGGACCTTCCGAAGCAATCCAGATGTCGACGTTGTCGGGCAAAGTGGTGTGAGCCTGTAGGAGAACTTCCAATCCTTTGCGGGGTTCGTGTCGACCACAGAAAAAAACTGATTGACGATCTGACGAGGTTGCAATTCTTGTAGTTGAGAGAAAACGATCGAGCTCAACACCATTAGGCAGAATTTGATAGTCGCCACCGATATAGCGCTGCGCCAATAGAACTGCGTCTTTGGAGACGGCAACACGATGATCAATCGCACTGGCAAACCCCTTGAGAGGTGCGCTCAAATACTTGTAGCTCAAGCTCTCGCCCGCCGCATGAAATGTTGCAACAATTGGTGCAGTGCGCATCACCAACGCAGTGATGGTTGCGCCAGGAGTCAATGGTTCATGTAAATGCAACACGTCAAATTGCTCATCACGTAAAACTCGGATTGTTCGTAAGGCCGCTGAAGGATCTGGGGCAAGCGGTGCAATCGAACCATTGGCGACAGTAGGTAGTGACTCACCAATCGGTGTTACAAAGGTGTCGGGCGGAGCACCATCGCACGGACCAAGTACTCGTACTTCGTGTCCCATCTTGCGCAACGCTCGAGCGAGTCCCATCACCTGCCCCTGGACTCCGCCTGGGGTCGTCAAACTGTACGGACACAGCAATCCAATACGCAGACGTGACACAGACTCTGAAGGTAGGGCATCGGAGGGTACAGACATGACAACTCCAAACTAGCGAGATCAGATGGGTGCGGGGTGTTCGGCTAACTTCAAGGAATGACGCTTCCCGCCTTATCAATTGTTGCTTCACCTACCAAACGGCTTCAGATACTTGAACTTGCCGCAGAAGCTGAGCGGCGAGGCTTTCCCGCATTGGCTTGCCCGACTCTTGGTAATGCTTTCGGACTATGTGTGAGTTTGGCCCATGTGACCCAACGTTTACGTTTTTACACCGCCATTCAAGGTATCTACGGCACGTCAGCGGCTGAAATCGGTTCAATAGCGAGCCACATAGGAGAAGTATCGGGTGGACGATTTGCGTTAGGACTCGGAGTCAGTCACGAGGCAATGGTGAAGCGTCTCGGCGTCGAAATGGGACCTCCACTGTCGGATATGCGCGCTTTCGTCGATGCTTTGCGTAAACAAGAAAAATTCGGCGGTCCTCTCCCCCCGATTTATCTCGCCGCGCTTCGAGATCGCATGTTGGCCTTGGCGTCAGAGATTGGTGAAGGCGCGTTGTGGGCTAACGCGAGTTACAGCAATACGGTCAAGCAGGTTCATCAAGTTTCTCGAGAAAGGATTGCTGGAGGCTTTCATCTTGCGAACATGATTCCCACAGTCATTAGCGATGACCGTGAAGCAGCCGCTGCAGTGAACCGCAAAACGATGGCGGTGTACGTCCGACTCCCCAACTATCGGAATTATTGGAAGGCTGCTGGCTACGTCGAAGAGATGGAAGCAATTGAAAGTGCCATTGCCGCCGGCAACCGCGATGATCATTCTGCCTATATGAGTGATGCTTGGCTATCTGACTGCACCTTGTATGGCAACGCTGATGAGGTGCGCGACGGTCTGCAACGTTGGTATGACATTGGGGTCGAACCCATCGCCGTAATGTCAAGTACGAGTGGCGGTCAGATCAAGGCCATTAACGAATTATTTGACATCTATTCGTGAGCTGATAACTCTTTTAACCGAGTCGCAGAGTTTCAAGTGGCTCAAGTTTGGCAGCCCGTCGTGCCGGATACAGACCCGCAAGAATTGAAATCGTGATTGCCAAAATTATTCCAGCTGGGGCTAGCCACGATGCCATCACAAACACCCAACCAGCGATAGATGCACCTACGAAAATTGCCAACATGCCCAGCAGAACACCGAGTATTCCACCAATCACGCCAACCACGATGGCTTCAAATAAGAATTGAACAGCGATGATATTGCGGGTGTGCCCGAGTGCTCGGCGGATACCAATTTCGGCAGAGCGTTGAATCACCGAGATTGACATCACATTGGCGATTCCAAGACCGCCAACGATAATCGCGAGGAGTCCCATTGAGATCACAATCATCTGGAGTTGACGATCACTTTGAGCCGCTAGTTCCAAAGCTTCACTCTTGATGTCAGTCGTGATCTCTTGCGGTCCACCAAGATTGACTGCCGTCTTCAGTGCTTCGGAGGTTTCGGATTCGGTACCTTCGGTGCAACGCACGTACATCTTGTTGGGTTCAACCTCATCGTCCAGAAAATCGATTTCAGCACGAGCAAATGAAATGAAGACGGCATTGTCAAAACCAGGTTCAAGTTCAACCGAATCCAAAATTCCGACGACTCCGTAAGGAATACCGGCTAATTCAATGGTGCGGTTTTCCCCGGGTAAGACATCAAATTCACGTGCCAATCCAACTCCGATAACTGCGGCCCGTACTTCACTGTCCTCATCAAATTGGTTGATCCATCGACCGGATACAAGGTTCACCTGCAACACTGCTGGCAAATTACTGTCAACAGCAAGTACCGGAATCGGAATAGTCTCAAACTTTTCCCGAGCTTCTGTATACGGTGTCACCACGATGTTGGACAATTCAACTACGGCTGAAACCTTCTCGACAGTTGTCACGGTGAGCGCACGTTCAACTGCATCAGTGGGAAGCGTTGGATTCTGACCACCGAATGAACTTGAGGCGGCGGCTTCAATCAGATTGGTTCCGAGTTTTGAGACCTTTTGCTTTAAGTCTCCTTTGGCTGAATCGGTGAGACCCACCGACGCAATGATGGCGGCGACGCCGATCATCGGTCCGAGTAAAAGCAACAGGGTGCGCACTTTGCGCGCTAGCAAACCGGTGAATGCAACTCGAACGAGATCTTTGAAGGTACTCACGACCGCAACGCCTCATCGGACACGATTCCGCCGTCGAGCATTGATACTTTTCGTGCTGCCGAATTCGCGATATTTGTATCGTGAGTCACGATGACGACTGCGCGCTCAGAAGAGCGAAGACCTGACAAAATTTCCATCACGTTGGCGGCATTTTTAGTATCAAGAGCACCTGTGGGTTCGTCGGCCAGAAGAATTTTCGGTTCGGTCACGAGCGCGCGAGCAAGAGCAACGCGCTGTTGTTCGCCGCCTGAAAGTTGAACGGGTCGATGGTCAGCGCGTCGCCCTAGACCAACGCGCTCTAGCGATGCCATGGCACGTTCGCGTCTCTCGGCAGGTTTCAGCGAACGATACAAGAGAGCGGTTTCAACATTCCCGAGAGCATCGAGGTGTGGGATTAAATGAAATTGCTGGAAAACAAATCCGATACTTTTTCCACGAACTCGGGTTCGTGCGGCATCAGCGAGTCGCGTGACTTCTTCATCGCCAACAGTGATTGTGCCTTCGGTAGGAACATCGAGGCACCCGAGAAGTCCGAGCATCGTTGATTTTCCTGAACCCGATGGACCGACGATTGAGACGAAGTCACCGGCGCGGATGATCAATGACACATCACGCAATGCCCAGACTGCGGCTTCTCCAGATCCGTATACCCGAGAAACATGACTCAGTTCCATCAAGATCGGAAGATCTGACGAATGCGCCGAAGTTGATGTGTTCATGGCAAAAGGGTCTCGTCAATCTTGCTTTATGCCGCTGAGGCGACATCGCCCGAAGCAATATCGACGACGACGAGTTCGTCACCGTTGAGACCATCTTCGATCTCAACCCATTCGCCATCGATCAAACCGATCGTTACTTTGACGCGGGTGATGGTGCCGGCATCATTAACGATTCGCACTTCATCACCATCGGCAGAACGTAGAACAGCCGCAACGGGAACAGCGAGGACTTGCAGTGCCTCGTCAAGAGTGACGTCGATCGAGACTGTCGCTCCGTCAACGGCACTGAATTCTCCTGAAACAGTAATTGTTCCTTCGTACAATTCTTCGCCAGCGGAGCCGACAGCTGCGCTATCACCAAGTTCAGATATTGTTCCTGGAAGTATTTGACCGCCAACTTTGAGATCAACTGAAACAGCTTGTCCAACTTCGAGTTCAGCGCGATCGGTTGGGCTGACCTTCATCGTGATTGTGAACTGTGGTTCGGTCAGACTGAGAACAACATTTCCCTGAAGGACAAACTCGCCTTCATCAACCTCAACCTTGCCGATACGCGCTGGCCAGTCAGCGACCAGCATGTCGGACGGCTTGAATACGACGTCATCGTTGATGACGTTGATCGGAACTGTGATGCTGCTTGATCCAGCCTTCAAAATAACTGTTCCGCTAAGTGCTTTGTAGTCTGCACCGTTTTGCGCTGTACCAGACAATTGATAGTTCACTGATGTGTCCTCTGTGACTGGCGCGTCAGCAACAATGCGGAACGAACCAGTTCGGCCTTCGCCTACTGTTCCTCCCCCAACGAGAGTCAATTCAGGTAAATCACCGCTCTCGATGGTTACTCGAGCAGTCACAACATCGCCCAGGTAGTAGCGATCGGTTTTGCCTGATGGTGGAAGATCTGAGGTAACGGTAAATGTCAAGTCCTCATCAGATTCAACAGTGTCATCACGCCGAATTTGAATTGGTACGTCGACGCTGTATGCGCCGGCGTTAATCGAGTAGGTGTCGGTGTTCGGTGTCAAGAAGTCAACGTCTTGACTCGCACTGCCCGACAATGTCACATTGAACTTAATGTCGCGATTTGACTTAACCGAAGTTCGAACGGTGAAGGTCACAGTTGAACCTTCGTTAATCGTCTCGCTACTGGCCTTTACCGTCAGAAGTGGACGAAGTTCTGATCCATTCGCCGGAATCACTACTCGCAGTTGGTTCGTATTGCCAAGCACATATGTCGGGTCGTTGCCGAATTGCGTGGTCATTGCGACCGTGATGTCTTCCTCATCTTCAATCGTGTTGTCAACGAAAATCTTTGACGTAAACGATGTCGAAAGTTCTCCTGCTCGAATGATTGCACTGCCCAAGATACGGTCGTAATCGTCATCGTTGGCCGGGTCGTCACCTGGCGTGGCGCTGCCGCCGGAATTTAATGCGATCGTTAAGTCTGAAGTAGGAGCGACATCAGAAGTAATGGTGAACGTGACCGATCCACCTTCGACCACCGTCTCGTTGTCAACCGAAATATTCAAGGTTGGTTTTTGTACTGTCGGACGCAAACTGGAACCGCTTGAGGTCGGTACCGATGGAGTGACGATAAAGGCGGCTGTGTTCGATCGGCCTACCGAGTAAGCAGCGCTGTTTGGTGCCAGCGACACAGTGATGGTCTCATCGTTTTCGTTACTCGAACCGCTGTAGCCCCGATCAAACTGCCATTCAGCCAAAGCGATACGAGTTTCTTCTGTGAACAGTGTGTCAATGGACTGAATTGCGTAACCACCATCATTAAGAATCGTTTCAAGTTGAAGAACATCTGGTCCGACACTGCCAACGTTCAACTCACGATAAAACGAAAACTCCCCAGGAACCGCGACAGCAGTCCGTCCATCTAGTGCAAAAACTCCATCACCGATTTCGACGGTGTCGCCGTCTTCAACGTTGATCTGACTGACCTTGCCGTCGACTGCTGAGTTGATCTTCTTGGTTTCATCGCGACGTACTTCGCCGGTAACTGTAAGAACATCGGAGAGATCACGACGTTCAACAGCACGTGGAGTGATCAACAATGCATTGTTGGTGGATGTTCCACCGGACTGCCGACCAATGAAAACTGCAACTCCGACGATGGCCACGAGACCGACGACTAGTGAAATCTTTTTGATATTGGACATTTAGGCTCCGTTTTCAATGGCGTCGTTGATGCCAGTCTCTGTCAGGCATTGATCTAAATCACGTTGGTTCAAATCGCCGTCTGCACTTTGAAACTGTGTTGGGTTAATGAGTCCAGCAGAGTCAATTGAAGTTTCAATCTTCCAACCCTTTTTCTTCAGGCAGTCTGCAAGAAGAACAAAGCCCTCATTGCGAGTTTTGATTTCGTCTGGTTCGAGATTGGCTCGGGTGGTACCGACTTCCCGAAGGACATTGATGATGTCGCTACGGGCGGCACACTTTTGAATGACCTCCAGATATGCGGGGTCTTGGTAAGCAGGGTTATTCGGGTCCTGCAAATCTCCTCGAATTGTTTCCCCCGCATCTTTGATACATCCCGAAAATTCAGAGTATGCGTCAAACAGTTTCAGCTCTGGCGGGCGATTGTCTTGATTGAGAGGAATCGTGTCAGAAGTCGTGTCTCCCGGAGCCAATGAACTTTCAGATGCGTCCACCGATGATTCAAGCGCTGGAACCAAAGTAGAGCGCATGGCGGTGACTTCTTCGGGAGTCATGACTTGAATTGCATCTACGTCACGAACCACAGTTGTGGTTTGACTTGCCGATCCACAGGCCGACAGCAAAAGAACTGAAACGCCTAATCCAGTCAGGACTGAAGAACCCCCGCTCAACTTCACCCTGCGAGACTACGGCTTCAGGTGCTGAAATGATGAATTGATCGGCCAAGAAATTGGCTGTGATCGTCTATGTCCGACCACTTTTACATCAAGATGGGTCTGTTGGGCTTGAATCATGATCGTGATTACGTAGATGATCATCGCCGTATCCAGGATCGCTTGGCCAATTCGGTTGAAGGAGGTGCCACTGTTCAGGGGCCCGACGAATCAAAGTTTCAAGCTCGTAGGCCAAATCCTGCGTAATACGCTGCACATCTTCGCGAAGTTTGCCGTGGCGTTCACAATTCATGGGTGCTCCGATCACACCATGGTGTCCGACTCCCCGATCAGTGAAATACGCAGCGGTGGGTAGCAATGCCGCACCAGTACGGAGAGCCAAGGTCGCAGGTCCGGCCGGCAACTTAGTGCGTTCGCCGAAAAATTCAACCTCAATACCGCCGCCCGTAATGTCACGATCGCATAACAGGCACAGAACCTCATTGTTGCGCAATGACTTCAGCACTGCTGGACCGGTGTCGGGTCCAAGGGGAATGACAGTCATGCCAAATTTACGACGAAGGTCGGCAAACCATTCAAAGAGTTCAGGGGGCTGAATCGGTTCGACCACGACCGTCATTTTGTTTCCGAGGTCAGCGGCCCAGCGCCCGGCCCACTCCCAGCCACCTAAATGTGGAAGTGCCAGAATGACACCCTTGCCACGATCGAGTGCCGGCAGCATATTTTCGTAGTAACCCTCAACCGTCAATGAGGCTGCTACTTGAGCGTTAGTCAAGGTCGGTAAACGAAAACTTTCAAGGTAGTAGCGGGCGTAACTGTCAAAGACCTGCTGTGTGAGACGACGTATTTCAATACTTGACGCGTTAGGCCGAACGCGTCGCATGTGCCTTTCGACCATCTTGCGCTTATCGCGCATTCCAAGTGCCGCCGGCAGACCAACCACTGAACCCATCGTCCCCGATAGAAACCCTGGCACTCCTTTAGATAACAGTGAGCCAAGCTTGTAACTGCCGACGACGAGTGTGTCACTAATTTCTTGACGGGCCGAGGGAGCCATATGGAATAGGTGCGAGCCAGTTACGACGAACGACGTGAAGTCGGTCTGGGGCGGCGTGACGCGATGGCTGAACGACGACTCTGGCGACGCGTGCGTCGTAACTCAATTCGAGCAGCGGTGATTGGGGCGACGGCAGCTTGTTGCCAAACTTTGATAAATCGTTGAACAGCAGTGACCGTTGTCAGGACCAACATTATCCACATGATCGGAATCAATAAAGGTGGGAACAACAAACCAAGACACAAACAGATGATGCGCTCGGCACGTTCCATCAAGCCGCCTTTGGCTGACAGTCCGAGTGATTCTGCTTTCGCGCGCTCGTATGAAATGACTGAGCTCATACCCGAAACTGCAAAGGGCAAAATTGCGAGATGGGGTGATTCGTTGGAAGCGAAGTACCACGCCACACCACCAAACAAGAGAGCGTCAGTCACCCGATCAACTACTGAGTCAAAAAAAGCCCCGCGCTGACTTGAGGTATTGGAGGCTTTGGCGAGCGCCCCATCAAGGAGGTCAGGTAAGGCCGCGAGGATGACGAGCAACAACCCAAGCGACAGATAGCCAGCTCCGATGGCGACAGCGGCGCCACAAGCAATCAGCATTCCCGCAATCGTCAAATGGTCGGGGGTGATTTTTGTTCGACGCAATGTATCGCCGAGGGGTTTCACCGCTCGGTCAACAGTGTTTCGAAAGTGGCCGTCAAACATTAAAACAGTCTACGAAAAACAGGGGCTGAGGGATGGCATACGCCACTAATTGCCCGGTCAAAGTGAGTGATTATGACCAATCTTCGAGGTTTTCTTGCGTTAAGTGTTCAACAACCTTGCCATTTACCGCATCAACCAGCACCAAGCCGCGCCGCGTCGGTGGATCTTCATTTGAGTAACACAAAACTCGCCACGTTGGTCGACTGCGAAAACCACGCCACACCTGCTGTGCTGAAGCGTGGCCAACGGCAAAGCCAACCGCCTCACTGGCAGCTGCAAGGGCTTCTTGTTCATCGATCGTCATTCGCCATCCGGAAGTGAGACACAGCAGACCGAATAGAGACAGCACGACTCCTCCGGTCAACAAACCCGAATTGATGAAAGGACCGTCACTGCCAACGACAACCACTAGCGCAATGATGGCGACGCCAAGTCCAAGGTAGATGTATCCAGGAATTCGCCGACGACTGTTGTCGGGAAACTTGTAGACACCGACGAACTCAGACGCATTGAGGTCGGTTGGCAACTGATCGCGAATGTCATTTGCGTCTGTTGAGTCGTGTTGAGGCGCTTCTTGTTGAGGCATCTTGATCTCCAATAGTTGAGAGGAACTTTACGACGAAGATCCATACTTCGTCCACGCACGGCGGATTCGGGAGGCGGTTTCGTTGAGAGGTTCAGAAATTGTCTTGGCATTTGCGACAGAAGTCATGAAATTAGCGTCTCCACGCCAACGAGGAACAATGTGGACATGCAGGTGCTCGCTGACGCTGCCCCCTGCTGCGGGCCCAAGATTGATACCGACGTTGAGCCCGTGGGGGCTGTACTCGCTTTTTAACACTTCACTAGCCGCCGTGACGGTTGACCACAACTCAGTACTTTCGTGCGGTGTTAGATCGGCCAAATTGGCGATTTGACGTACCGGTAAAACCATGAGGTGTCCCACCGCATAGGGATAGGCATTGAGAATTGCGAAGACATTCTCGCCGCGATAAACGATATAGGTTTCTTCATCGGTCAGACCTGATTCAAGAATCTGCGTAAAGATACTGCTTCCCGATGAATGTGAACCTTCAAACGGATTCGGAAGTGACGACAGGTACTGGCTGCGCCATCCAGTCCATAACGCGTCAATCGTCATTGTGCATCAATCTTCGTCGACAGTCACTCAAATCACTGAGTGACTGACCTCTTCGGTGATGCGGCGAGTGAATTCTGATACGGCAACGCCTCGTTCAACTTCGAGTCCTCGAGCATTGACGCCCACCGTTGTCGCAGCAACATCGTCATCGCCCACCACAAGTACATAAGGAGTCTTCTCCATTTTTGCGGTGCGAATTCGTTTGCCAAGTTGATCGTTTGCTTCAACGATCTCTACTCGAATACCAGAGGCCAACAATTCTTTGGCGACTTCTTGCGCGTAAGTTTCGTGGGCTTCTGCAACGGGCAAGATTTTTACTTGAACCGGACTCAGCCATGTGGGGAAAGCCCCGGCATAGTGCTCAACGAGAACTCCGAAGAAGCGCTCGACCGAACCAAAGAGAGCCCGGTGCAACATGATCGGACGTTGACGTGATCCGTCGGTTGCGACGTATTCAAGATCGAAGCGCTCGGGAAGATTGAAATCGCATTGGATAGTCGAGAGTTGCCAGGTGCGACCAATGGCATCACGAATATGAATATCAATCTTTGGTCCGTAAAAGGCGGCGTCGCCTTCTTTGACGCTGTATTCGACTCCATGAGTTTCAAGCGCAGTCGACAATGCATTGGTCGCCGACTCCCAAATCTCATCGGAACCCACGTACTTCTCAGGATCTTTAGTTGACAGGTGGAATGAAAAATCTTCAAACCCGAAGGCCTTCAAAACGCTCATCACGAAATCAAGCAGTGAGATGATTTCATCTTGTAGTTGCTCTCGAGTACAGAAAATGTGGCTGTCATCTTGGGTGAAACCTCGAATTCGCATGAGTCCATGCAAAGTCCCAGCGCGTTCATAGCGATAAACAGTTCCGAGTTCGAAAAGTCGCAGAGGAAGTTCGCGATAACTGCGCTGACGTCCACGGAAGATCAGGCAATGCATCGGGCAATTCATGGGCTTGGGATAGTAGGTGCCGTTATCCATTTCCATGGGCGGATACATACCATCGGCGTAGAAGTCAAGGTGGCCAGAAGTCTGGAAAAGCGTGGCGTTTGACAGGTGCGGAGTGAAGACAAATTGATAGCCCCCACTCTGGTGACGAGCGCGGCTGTAGTCCTCCATCAGTTTGCGCACGATGGCCCCCTTGGGATGCCACACCGCTAGACCACCACCAAGTTCAGTTGGGAAAGATAACAAGTCAAGTTCGACTGCTAAGCGACGGTGGTCGCGACGTTCGGCTTCTTCAAGGCGATGCAAGTGTTCTTCGAGCGCAGATTTACTCTCCCAGGCAGTTCCGTAAATGCGTTGGAGGACTGGTCCTTTTTCGTTACCTCGCCAATAAGCCGATGAAACTTTTTGCAACTTGAAGTGTCCAAGTCGACCAGTGCTTGGAACGTGCGGTCCGAGACAGAGATCAACGAACTCGTCGGTATTGCGATAAATGCTGACGGAGTCTCCCGAGCCACCTACTTCGGCGCTGTCAGTCCCGTCGGCTGATCCTCCGGTCACTCGTTCGATGATCTCGCACTTGTATGGCTGCTCACTAAACAATGAAAGAGCTTCAACAACCGAAATTTCGGCGCGTACGAACGGTTGATTAGCAGTGATGACCTTGCGCATTTCTGCTTCAACGTCGGCCAAATTATCTTCAGTGAAAACTCGGCCCCCTAAATCGAAGTCGTAGTAGAAGCCATTTTCAATTGCCGGTCCGATGGTGTACTTCGCACCTGGATATAAATTCAAAACCGCCTGGGCCATGACATGGGCCGTCGAATGACGCAACACATGACGACCCCGATCTGAATCAACCGTAATGATCTCGACCGAATCACCCTGCTTCAACGACTGCGAAAGGTCAACTTGCTGACCATTAACGACACCAGCGATAGCTGCTTTGCCTAAGTTGCGACTGATTGATGTCGCCAAAGTGAGCACAGTTGAATCATCGGCAACTTCACGCTGGGATCCGTCAGGGAGGGTGATTGATATCTCGGCCATTCGCGACAGTTTACGGGCAATGCCCAACGGTCACCGTGGGATTTGTGGTGAGAAAGGGGGTTAGGAACTAGAAACGGTCTGCTGGTCTTGAACGTGGCCAACTTTTGCGGTGGTGATGGGTTCGGAATCGGCAGTTTTTCCGGCGTAAACGTTTTTATAAACCTGACCGGTCATTGATTGAACTTCAAACATGACTTCATCAATCATCGACCGCCAAGCCATATGCGGATCAGTCGATGATGTGTAACGCTCGGGTCGTACTGGACGCCCAATCGTGATGGAGCACGAGCGGAAGAGTTTGGGTACTTTGGCGTCTGGTGGTTGGATGTCATCGGTTCCGACGATTCCAACCGGAAAGATTGGGCAACCAATTTTTGTGGCTAATCGTGCAGCACCAGTGCGGCCTTTGTACAAGCACCCGTCGCGGCTTCGTGTTCCTTCGGGGAACATGCCGAAAAGTTCGCCGCGAGTCAAAACTCCTTCTGCAGCTTGAAGAGCCGCTTGGCTTTTTTCACCGCCGGAGCGATCAATGGGGATCATTCCCATCATCGGAAAAAGAATCTTGGTCTTCCACGAATCCATGTACTCGGCTTTGCCGACAAAAGAAATATTGCGTTGGACGACCAACATCAAAAATGCGGAATCAAGAAAACTCACATGATTGGGACACAGAATTGCCGGACCAGATTCGGGCAAACGCTCAAGACCAGATATTTCGATTGACCACAACCGACGAGCAACGGGGGCGAGCGTCGTTCGAGCACGAGTCTGGGCTTTTCCGGCACCTTGTGCTTTCATGGCTGTGATCACCTGCCTCTCGCGAATGCTGAGCGAATCATATGCATAAATGCATCAATAAGCGAGAAGAAATCGCGTCTTTATATGTCAATTCCTAACAACGCTGCCGCATTTTTTGCCGAGAAACCTTGTGATACCGCTTGGTCGATCGCATTCAGAGCTGCAGGAGTGTCAAGATCGTTGTCGAGATGCTCTCGAACCTCGTTGAGCAACGTCACTGACTCAGCTGCATTGGCACTGCTCACCCACGATGCCAGCCGATCTCGGGCGGTGGGCATTTGATCATTGGTCCACTCCCATTCAAAGCGGTAGTGGTGATTGATGATGGCCATACGTATCGCGCGAGGATCCCATTCGCGACGTAATGCATCCACGAAGACCAGGTTGCCAAGTGACTTCGACATCTTGGCACCATCCATGAACACCATGGCTACGTGCATCCAATGTTTGACGAACGGTGCACCAGTGGCTGCTTCACTCTGCGCCCGCTCACACTCGTGATGCGGGAAGATCAGGTCACTTCCGCCACCGTGTAAGTCGATCGTCTCACCTAATTCGCGTAGGGCTAACGCGCTGCATTCAATATGCCAACCGGGACGACCAGCTCCCCATACGGCTTCCCACGAAGGTTCGTCGGACGCTGAAGGGTGCCATAACACGAAATCAAGTGGATCGCGTTTGTTGGGGTTATCGACATCGCCACCACGTTCGCGGGCGAACTCAATCATCTGTTCACGCGTGTAGTGACTCACACTGCCGAATGAATCAAACTTGCTGACATCGAAATACACCGATCCACCTGAAACATAGGCGAAGCCACGTTCAAGAACCATTCCGATAAACCCTCGAATATCTGGGATTGCTGACGACGCACGCGGAGTGGAATATACGGGCAAGGCGTTTAACGCTTCCATGTCGCGTTCAAAGCGCGCTTCTTCGCCAGCCGCTAAATCGAGATAGTGCACACCTAGTTGTCGGGCCTTTGCGAAAAGCGGATCATCGACGTCAGTGACATTGCGAACACAGCGAACTTCGTGACCGAGATCCATCAGACGACGCTGTAAGACGTCATAAGCCATGAATGTGGCGGCATGGCCAATATGGGTGGCATCGTAAGGAGTAATGCCGCAGGTATACATAAGTACACGCGGGCCTGGTTCGAAAGGCACAATGACCTGACGAGCGGTATCAAACAGCCTGATTGGCAAGTGACTGACCCTTTTCTACTTCTGTTCGGGGTTCGAACGAATACCTGTCAACTTAGGCGCAACACGGGTCTTGTAGCGAACATTCAATTGCAAAAGAACCGCAGTAAATGCCTCAATGGCGGTGGCATTAGAAAGTTGGCCAGCATCGAGCGGTCGACAACCAGGAATCTTGTCAACAATTTCACTGACTTCGCGCAACGCAGTCGGGTCATCCGAACAGATCAACACATCTGAATCAATGGGCTCGCCGATATGGCCGAGTTCTTTGGCAGGAAGGTGATGGAACGCCGCAACCACGCGACTGCGCGGAACTGCGGCCTGAATATGAGCGGCGACACTGCCACGCGGTGGCAATAGTGGCTGGAATTCTCCGGCCACTCTGACCAAGGCGTTGGCCATGCTGATAATGATCTTGCCATCGAGTGCGTCGGCATTGTCTTGTACGGTCGTCGCAGCAGAATCCCAAGGGGTTGCAATGACCACCAGGTCGCAGGCTGAAGCCGCTGCATTGTCTCCCCCTGATAAACGTCCTTGCAACTGCGGAAACTTTTCCACGAATTCGTTAGCTATTTCGACAGCCCGTTCGGCCGAACGTGAACCAATCACGGCGGTGTATCCAATTGAAGCAAGTCGGGCGGCAAGTGCTGAGCCGGCCGGACCTGTACCACCGAGAATTCCAATGCGCATACCTACACAATGACACATATATGCCACGATTCGTTAGTTGACCCTTCTTGAAGAGGGAAAGAACTAGTTTGTTCATATGAGCCTTCTTGCAGGTAAGAAAATAGTTGTCACCGGTGTCCTGACTGATGCATCACTCGCCTTCGGGGTCGCCAAGTTGGCTCTCGAACAAGAAGCCCAAGTTGTCTTGACTGGGGCTGGTCGTGCAATGTCGCTCACCCAACGTACGGCGCGCAAGTTGTCCCAAACGGTTGAAGTTCTTGAACTAGATGTGACGGTTGATGAACATGGTCCGGTCGTCCGTGACCATTTGGCAGCAACTTGGGGTTCGGTTGATGGTGTCGTGCACTCCATCGGATACGCGCCAGAGGTGTGTCTGGGCGATGATTTCATGGCGGCAAAGTGGAACGACGTTGCGATTGCGATGCAAATCAGTGCTTATTCGCTGAAGCATCTCGCTGAAGTTTTTGTGCCGTTGATGAAACCGGGTGGCTCTATCGTTGGACTCGATTTTGACAACACGGTCGCCTGGCCCGCCTACAACTGGATGGGTGTTGCCAAATCGGCTTTAGAAAGTATCAATCGCTACCTGGCAAAAGAACTCGGTCCATTAGGCATCCGCTCAAACCTGGTTGCTGCTGGCCCCATCAAAACAATGGCCGCTAAATCAATCCCCGGCTTCAAGAAGTTTGAAGATATCTGGGACGATCGTGCACCTCTTGGCTGGGACGTCACTAACGGCGAACCCGTCGCCCGTGCGGTCATCGCATTGTTATCAGACTGGTTCCCCGCGACCACCGGATCAATGATCCACGTAGACGGTGGGTATCACGCCACTGGTGCGTGAGGCAGTTCTTTACAAACCGCTTCTCTCCAAAATGTGGATACCGCAGGCTGAGCCCAGGCCGATGACATGGGCCAGACCAACTTTGGCGTCCTTGATCTGTCGATCGCCGGCTTCATTGCGCAAGTGATGACAGACTTCCCAAATGTTGGCGATACCAGTTGCGGCGATTGGGTGACCCTTTGATTCGAGACCGCCTGAAACGTTGACTGGCATCGAGCCATCGCGCCAGGTTGCACCGCTCATAAAGAAGTCAACCGCGCCACCTTCGGGGCACAACATCAAGTTGTCGTAGTGCACCAATTCTGCGGTTGCGAAGCAGTCATGAAGTTCAACGAGGTCAAGATCGCTCGGTGACACGCCAGCCTGCTCGTAAGCAATCTTGGCGGCATTACGCGTCAAGGTGTTGACATCGGGAAGGATCTGACACGCTTCTTGGTACGGGTCGGTGGTCAGCACTGAAGCCGAAACCTTGATCGCACGACGCTGTTGCTCTTTTGACAACGTACGGAGAACTTCACCAGATGTCACGACTGCGGCTGCAGCACCGTCACAGTTAGCCGAACACATCGGACGAGTATTCGGATACGCGATCATCATGTCGTTCATGATCTCGTCGAGCGTGAAGCGCTTCTGGTACGCAGCCATCGGGTTCAACACTGAGTGAGCGTGGTTCTTCTCTGAGATCTTGGCGAACAGTTCGAATGAAACGCCGCCGTACTTGTGGCCGTACTCCATTCCGACTTGTGCGAAGGTTCCAGGCATGGTGTCGGTGCCGATACGTCCGTCAGTCGGCAAGACGCTTCCGAAACGGCCACGTGGTTCAAACTTGTTGCCGTCTTTCTTCGAAACTCCGCCACCGCCGAGCAATCCAGCACCAGCAAGCTTTTCGGCTCCGACTGCGAGGCCCATCTTCACTTCGCCTGACTTCACAGCCATGATGGCGGTTCGCAAGGCAGTTGCACCCGTTGCGCAAGCGTTCGCCACGTTGTACACCGGGATGCCGGTCTGACCGATCTGCTTTTGCAATGCCTGACCGAAACTTGCGCTAGCACCCATCAGGTTGCCCGCTGCCAAAATTCCGATATCGGCCATCGTGACACCAGCATCAGCCAATGCAGCAATTGCTGCTTCTGATCCGAGGTCAACGATGTCTTTGTCGGAGTGCTTACCAAACTTGGTCATTGCGATTCCGAGGATCCAGATGTCGTCACTAGCCATGATGAGTGCCTTCGCTTTCGTCGTAAGAATTTTGGGTGTTAAGTTGAATGATGGTTAAGAAAATGGACTGAACAGAATCAAGCGGGTTCGAAGCCAAAGCCGATTGCTTCAGTTCCTTCGTCGTCGGTTCCGAGACTAAAAGTCGCCAAACGTACTTTCATGCCGAGCGCTACCTTTTCGGGAGTTGGATCGGTATTGATGACATTGCCACGCACACTGGTGCCAGCACAATCAATAATTCCGGCGACAAAAGGCACCGGAACACCAGGGGCCGCAAAAGCGACGATGGTGAAGGACTTCAAGATTCCGTCAGTGGCGATCGGAACTTTCTTGAATTCATTCTTGAAACATTTCGCACAGGCGTTGCGACGATCGAAGAAACGGGCGCCACATGATGTGCACTCATTGGCAACGAGGTGTGGCTTGTCGCCAAGTTCAAGATAATCAACGTGCGGGATTTGGTTGGCCATGATGGTGACTCCGATTAACGGTTGTACGAACATTCTTACCCTAAACCCTGATACGTCCTGATCCGAAACCCTTGTGCCAGAACGCCAAATTCTTGGTTACCAGTGACCGGTATGGATGACCTCGTCCGTCGGTCGGCGGGATCGGGTGGTTGGAGAACCACTCGGTTGATCCTCTGGATGGCGGTATCCCACAGCGACGGCGCCGACACATGACACTGATGCCGGGACACCAAAGGCGTCAAGAACCGTTCTTGGATCGCCAAAGAGACCAAATAGAAGCGCTCCCCAATGCTGTTCTTCGATGAGGAGCAACAAGTTTTCGGCGGCCATGGCAGCATCAGTTAACCAAAATGGGGTCACCCAGCGATCAGCGTGATCAAGGCCATGTGCGGCCTTATCGGGCTTGCTGTACCGCTCGGTGTAGGCATCTTGATCACCCAAAATCAGAACGACGCACGACGCCTCGAGAACTCCCGAAGCAGTTGACCTAAACCAATTCCCGGCACCAGATACATCCCAAAACTTCTCGAGGTCGAGATCAGTCAGGATCAAAAAATGAGAGCCCTGCGAAAAACCAGCTGAAGGGGCACGTACCGCTAAAGCGCATAGAGCACCGATTTCAAGGGGTGATGGGCCGCCTTGAAAACGTCGCGTCATTCGGCGTCGACGTAAAAGTGCCTCGAGGGAAACCGAGGTCGCAGAGCTATTTGAGTTTGCCAAGTTTGAGGAGATCCTCAGTCATGGTCCAACCATGGATGATTAAACAGCCACCAACTGCGGGATTAACCGCAGAGAACATTTCGGCAATCTCGGGCTTGATTTTGTCGGCCTTAGTGGACTCGTGATCTAAGAAACCCGACAAACCCTTCTTGGCAACAATGAAAGTCTTTTCGTCGTAATTGGCATCGACGCCGAAACGACGCGCGAGGCGACGTCCCCAAGCTCTTTCTTCGCCAACCGCGCGATGACCTGGACGCGGAATTAGTTCGGTCAGTTGTTTGAAAGCTTCGAGACCCTCTGCCGAAACGAAGCGACTCCCGACCACGACGTCTTCATCAGGGAAGGCCATGAGTGCTCGGTGGAATGCTTCGGCCATCAAGCCCTTCAGGATCTGATCACGCTTGGATGAACGCTTGACACTCATCAGACCCAACAGCACGCAGGGTGTGCCGCCAATACGTTCAAGGGTCGAAAATGTAAAGCCTTGGACCTTGCCACCTTCACGAGACGTCGTGCAGAGCACCCAGTCTTCTTTGGCCTTGAGGAGGCGCTCCATATCGAAGGAACCGCCCATTGCGACCATGTCTTCAAGTTGAGTCTCCGTAAGAGCCGCGCAATCTATTGTTTCGACTTCGACGGACATGAAAACGACTTCTCCCTCAATGGACCCAAAAGACTGGTCCGAAAATGAACTTCCTCTATTCTGCCACTTCGGAAGGCGTTGAGGCGAAACGACGACTCATCGACCGAGAAATAACACCGAGAACTAACACGAAATAACGCTTAGCGCACGACTCCAGCACCAAAAGCGACCCGTAGCGGAGGAATCACTCGGTCAATATCGACCATGAATTCGGCGCCCAACTTTAAGACTTTGGCGTCGCCAATGTGGAGAAAGACGTACGAAGGTCCGGGGTACTTTGACAAGATGGTCTTCAGTCGAGCCACGTTTTCGGGGTCAAGGGCTACTGCGGGGAGGTTGAGCCGCAATTCGGGTTCGCGGTTCGATAACTGCAGTGGAGTGATTTCCATGGTCGCCACGCTGATGCGATCATCTTGACGGTTAACTCGGCATTTGACCGAGATGATTGCCTCATCGACAATTTTGTGCCCATGCGTCTGCAAGGTCTTGGTGAAGACGGTGAGTTCAACTCCCCCATATAAGTCTTCAAGATGCACGATGGCCATCGGGTCACCCTTTTTGGTGACTTTGCGTTCAACTTTGGTGATGATTCCAGCCAGAGTCCAGATCGAACCATTCTCTGCTTCAGCCAACATTGCGGTGGTCGTTGTGGAGTTTTTATTCAGCGAAGACTCGTGACCAAACAGCGGATGATCGCTGATGTACAGACCCAGCATTTCTTTTTCGAATTTCAACTTGACTGATTTGTCGTATTCGTTTTCAGGAATGGGAATATCAAGATCGAATGAAGGATCGGTATCAGTGTCAATGGCATCGAACAGACTCATCACACCCTGATCGGCTTCGGCACGTCGAGAAAGGGTGTCGTCAACAATGTTTTCAAACACGGCCATCAGACCTTGACGAGGATGTCCCAAACTGTCGAAAGCACCAGCTTTGATAAACGATTCCGCTGCCTTCTTGTTGAGACAATCAGTCGGCACGCGCATTGCGAAATCATGGAAAGATTCGAAAGGTCCATTGGCTTGACGTTCGGCAACAATGCGTTCACAAATGGCTTGACCAACGCCTTTGATTGCTGACAAGCCAAAGTGAATAATTCGCTCTTCAACTTGAGGTGTGAAATCAACATCGGAAACATTGATGTTCGGCGGTCCAACGGTGATTCCGCCTGTTCGGGCGTCAACGAGATAGCCAGCTGCTTTATCAAGATTATCTTTAACGCTTGTGAGCATTGCTGCGAAGTATTGGACCGGATAATTCGCTTTGAGGAACGCTGTTTGGTAACAGATATAGCCGTAGCCAAATGAGTGACTCTTGTTGAACGCGTAGTCGGCAAAGTTCTCAATGATGTCGAAGAGCTGCTTGCCGAGAATGTCGCCGTAACCCGAAGTTGCGCAGCCCTCTTCGAACTTCGAACGTTCTTTCTCCATGAGCGCGCGTTCTTTCTTGCCGCACGCTTTGCGCAAGTTGTCGGCTTCAGCCAACGAGTAACCAGCAAAACGTTGTGCAACGCGCATCACGCTTTCTTGGTAAATCATGAGCCCGTAGGTGTCGCCAAGAACTTCTTCGGCGTCTGGATGGAAGTACTCAACCTTCTTGCGGCCATTTTTGCGATCGGCAAAGTCGTAGTGCATATTGACGCCCATTGGACCCGGGCGATACAAAGCAATCACAGCCGACACATCTTCAAAACTTGTCGGTGCCATTGCACGCAGCAACTGCTGCATCGGTGGAGATTCGAGTTGAAAAACACCGATGGTGTCGCCACGGGACAGCAATTCAAAAGTTTTCTTGTTATCGATCGGAATGGCATCAATATCAAAATCTGGTTCTGACAAACGGATGAGCGCCATCGCATCGGAAATGACGTCCAAGTTACGTAGACCAAGGAAGTCCATCTTTAATAGGCCGAGTGATTCAACACCATGCATTTCGAACTGGGTCGTTACTTGGGACTCTTCAATGGGTTTGCCAGCTTCAGGCTTACGTTGCAACGGCAGATACGACGTCAGTGGTTCCTTGGAAATAACGACGGCGGCGGCGTGAATGCCGGTTGACCGCTTGAGGCCTTCGAGTCCTTTGGCGACATCGATGACTTGGCGCATATCTTCTTCGGACTCATAGATATCGCGGAGTTCTTGAGCGGCCTGATAACCCTCTTTGTATTTCGGATCAAGCTCGAGACAATATTTGAGTGGTGTATCGCGACCCATGACAAGCGGTGGCATGGCTTTGGCCAGTTTGTCGCCCACTGCGTATGGATGACCGAGCACACGCGCTGCGTCGCGAACAGCGTTTCGCGCTTTGATCGTGCCGAATGTAATGATTTGGGCGACATGTTCACGGCCATAAGTGTCAGTCGCGTAGTGAATCATTTGTTCGCGATACCTGGAGTCGAAGTCCATGTCGATATCGGGCATTGAAATTCGACTCGGATTCAAGAATCGTTCAAAAAGCAAGTCGTAACGAATCGGGTCAATTTCGGTAATGCCTAAGCAATAGGCAACAGCACATCCAGCGGCCGAACCACGTCCGGGTCCGACTCGAATGCCTTGGTCTTTGGCGTAACGAATGAGGTCCCAAACGATCAAGAAATACGAGGCGAACCCCATATCGCAGATGACTTTGGTTTCATACGCCAAACGCTCAACGATTGACGGCGCAAGTTTGTCGCCCCACCGGCGTTTGGCACCTTCGCGAGTGAGGTGATCAAGGTAAGCCGCGTCATCGGCAAAGCCCGGAGGAATTTTGAAGTTCGGTAATTGCGGTTTGCCAAATTCGATGGTGACGTCAGCACGTTCGGCAATCCACAGAGTGTTGTCGCATGCTTCTGGAACCTCGCGAAACACATAACGCATTTCATTTGATGTCTTGAGGTAATGCTCGGTGCCTTCAAAGCGAAAACGCTTTGGATCGTTGATCATTGAGTTGGTCTGAACACATAACAGTGCGTCATGAGCATCGCTGTCATGACGATGCACATAATGCGAGTCGTTGGTGGCAATGACGGGCGCACCAATTTCTTGGGCGATTTGCAGCAACTGCGGATTAGTCTTTGTTTGCGCCGCTAATCCGTGGTCTTGGATCTCAACGAACAGATTGTCTTTGCCGAAAATTTCTTGAAGACGAGCCGCCTTGATTTTGGCGTCTTTGTAATCGTCCTTCAGGAGCGATTGCAAGACATGGCCACCCAAACATCCAGTCGTCGCAATGAGACCCTCGTGGTACTTCTCTAGCAACTCCCAGTCCATTCGCGGCTGGTAGTAGTAACCCTCAAGAAAAGCCAAACTTGATAACTGAATGAGGTTCTTGTACCCCACATTGTTTTCGGCGAGCAAGGTGAGGTGGTAGTACAACTTGCGGCCACCTTCGGTGTCACCGCCGGAATCGTCAACTTGACCCCGTCGACTGGGACGTTCAAAACGCGTTTCGTAGGCCATGTAGGCCTCGGTGCCGATAATGGGCTTCACGCCCTGGGCTCGGCACTCCTTATAGAAGTCGAGAACTCCGTACATGTTGCCGTGGTCGGTCATTCCGAGTGCAGGTTGACCGTCGGCGACTGCTTTGGCGACGAGTTCGTCAAGCTTGGCGGCTCCATCGAGCATGGAAAACTCGGTATGAACATGGAGATGGGTGAAAGAGTCGCCCAACACCAACCTCCTTACATCTCGGTGGATCCCGAATTCTTCGGATTCCAAATCTCGTCAATCCAAATCTGATCGATTTGGTCTAGGAACAGTAGCAGCGCCCTAGAGGTAAGTTCCTGGGAGTCCGCCAGAGTTTGAGTCACTTCCTGGTTGTTGGTTCGGCCCTCCGGGATTGATTTGTCGTAATTGCTCAAATTGTTGGCGCGCTGCCATTTGTTGGGCGAACAGTGTCGCCTGGATGCCATGGAAAAGACCTTCGAGCCAGCCCACCAATTGAGCTTGGGCAATGCGCAGTTCGCCATCACTCGGAATGCCATCGGAAAAAGGAAGCGCCAACATCCGAAGTTCTTGTTGGAGATCTGGCGATAAGGCATCGGCGAGCTCAACGACCGAGCGTTCATAAATTTCGGCGAGACGTTCACGACTACTTGCGTCTAATTGCGAAGTCCGTACTTCTTCAAGTAATTGCTTCACCATTGAACCGATGCGCATGACCTTGGCTGGTTCGGTAACCGATTCGGTGACGGGTGTTTCTGATTCGGGTAGAGCAGGCGGAATCCCCTGGGCGAGCACTTCGGCGGCATTGGAATTGGGAGTGTTGCTATTTGAATCAGAGATACTCATGGTTTTGTCCTCACGCAATTGTCAGATTCTACCTTCGCACAAGTTCACGCCGACTTCACGTTGTCCGAGCGAGAAATGGAACAAACATTTCAGCGGCGGTCAGTGAACCGTGCCGACATATCAAACTGAAAGGTCCCGAATCTAAGGGATCGTCAAAAGTTGTCGCTGTAAAAGGTACCAATGCGACATCACCCAATCGACGTTTGATTTGATCAGCCATTCGTCCCCCTCTGGCCGGTCCAAGCCATGCATCATCCACCACTTGATCTCGTGAAGCCACCCACGCGATATTGCTGTACGCCTCAGATGTCGCTTGCAAAAGTTCTGCTTCTTGACCGCGCTTGGCATGAAGCCAACGAAAACGTCCTTCGCCGGACTGATGATGCACTAGTGCCTTGATGTCATCTGACAGATGAACCACGTTGTCGTCAACTTGCACCTGGCCATGATCAGCAGTCACTGCCAATGTTGTGCCGCTAGGCAACGCATTCAGCAACGTGCCGACTAACCAATCGGTGGCTGCGATCTCGGCGTCGTAGTACGCACCAAAGCCGCGTTCGTGGGCAATTTTGTCAACGCCGTCGTAGTAGGCATAGACAAACTTTTCACCGGCCGAGATGAGTTGTGTGCACTGCGCGACGATCGAACTTGCGGCTCGCCATCCGCATGGACGACTCCCCCGTAAGTGAGCCTCGGTGAATGCTGACCCTTCAAGTTCGGTGCGACTGACCACCGGAATCGACATCCCGACAAACGGTGGAATGGGTTGCACCGTTGCGGGAGGATGAACCTTACGCAGGTCTCGAGTATCTGACCACCAGCGCAAAGAATTCATGACTGAGTCACCCATGTCCATGCGGTAGCCGACGATGCCGTGTTCGGCTGGAGAGGCTCCCGTGACCAAACTGGTCAACGCACTCGCGGTCGTGCTGGGAGCGATCGTCGTTATCGAACGACCTTCGAGGGACATGAGGTGGGGCGCTAGATGGGCATGACTTTGTAACTGTTCGTAGCCAAGACCATCGATGACCAATAAAACGATACGTTCGGCGTCTTGTAAAGGTTGGGGAAACCATTGGGGGCGCTGAGACGGCCTTCCCAACAGACATCCCGGAATGATTCCAGTCAGATTGGCGGCTGCGTAGTTTGGAATCACTGGCGCAGGAGTCATATCCGAAACAATCACATCTCTATCTTTCACTAAATCTGGCGAAAAGTCTCTATTCAAACTTGGTGAATTGAACCCATGCGCTGAAGATTCGTATTATCGGGGCGTCAACCTCCTACGATGAGAGCGTGCGTGTTTCAACGAGAGGTGACTATGCCTGCCGGGCTTTACTGTCCCTTACCTTGCACGCTGGAGAA
Organism: Ilumatobacteraceae bacterium; assembly: GCA_044358015.1. Classification (GTDB taxonomy): domain Bacteria; phylum Actinomycetota; class Acidimicrobiia; order Acidimicrobiales; family Ilumatobacteraceae; genus Casp-actino8. The sequence goes on along the minus strand of JBIKOO010000001.1, from coordinate 30,261 downwards.
CCGGGACCAACATCGGTTCGTGACATCGCAGATCGTACGGGTCTTCCCCAGCCATATCTTGAGCAAATTCTGTTGGCTCTAAAGGGTGCGGGATTGGTGAAGTCAAAGCGTGGAGTTGGCGGTGGGTACACCTTGGCTCGTACTCCAGAAGAAATTCGACTCAATGACATTATTTCTGCCGTTGACGGTCCGATTACCTTGGGTGACTTTGGTGAACCCCATCAAGACGGATCATGCGATCATGAAGGTCAATGCGTCTTACTAGCCATTTGGAAGCAAACTGGCGACCATATGCGTGAACATCTCGCGGGTTTCACATTGGCCAATGTGGCTGATGCGGCTAACGGCAAAAGCCCGTGGCCCGAGACCAATCATCACGCCTAGTTTTTAAATATCAGCTGGTGCGAACTTCTTTAGCTATCGCAGACAGCACGCCATTGACGTAGCGGCCAGAATCGTCAGTGCTGAAAGTCTTGGCAAGTTCGACCGCTTCATCCATGATGACGGCTTTGGGAATGTCTGAGCGTTTCAATAGTTCAAACGTCGCCATACGCAAAATATTGCGGTCAAGACACGGCATGCGCTCAATTGTCCAACCATCGGCGTGTCTGATGATGAGTTGATCAATATCGGCGGCCATGTCTGAAACACCGCGAACAATCAATGCTGTGACGTGATCAGGATCATCAACTAACCCCGCGAGAACCGCGTGGCCGTCAAGGTTTTTGGTATCCGCTTCGTACAGAAGAGTCAACGCACGCTCACGCGATTGCGAACGAGGATCAACATGCGATGAACGCGACCGGCGAGATGCCACAATCAGACTCGCGTCAAGTATTCGCCTGAACGAGTATCGACCTTAACTTTGTCGCCGATGTTCACGAACAACGGCACCTGAATGGTCTTACCTGTCTGCAACTCAGCGGGCTTGCGCGCACCTGAAACTCGGTCGCCCTGAATGCCGGGTTCGGTATTTGCAATCAGCAGTTCAACCGAAGCCGGAATTTCAACAGACACAATTTCGGCGTTATGCGTCGCGATAATCGCGATCATTGATTCGATGATGTAGTCAGCAGCATCTCCAAGGGCGACCGGCGCAACATTGATCTGGTCGTAGGACTCGGTGTCCATGAAGACATAGTCATCGCCATCGCGGTACAAGAACTGCATGTCCTTCTTTTCAAGCATGGCCTGCTCAACACGGATACCTGCGTTGAAGGTCTTTTCCAAGACGTTGCCCGTCTTGAGGTTGCGCAACTTGGTGCGCACGAATGCTCCACCTTTGCCGGGCTTGACGTGCTGGAATTCGATGACGGTAAAAAGACCGTTATCAAGTTGCAGCGTGATGCCGTTTTTCAGATCGTTAGTTGTAATGGCGGGCATGTTGGATCCTTGGGAGATGAGTTCAAAATTCGGCAACCGTGTTCGGTGATGACCACAAGGTCCTCAACACGGAAACCGCCGAACCCCCCACGATAGAGCCCAGGCTCGACAGTCACGACATCTCCAGGCTGAAGAATTGCCGTTGACGAGGAATTTATGAACGGTTCTTCATGGATAACTAGGCCTACTCCATGACCGGTGCCGTGAGTGAAGTACTGAGCGAGACCGGCATTATCGAGTACTTTTCGGCAAGCGGAGTCGATATCAGAAGCCAAAACTCCTGGTCGACATGCGGCCACTCCGGCCTGCTGAGCCTCGTGAACCGCCTCGTAGTAACGAGATTGCTCATCATTCATAGGGCCGACGACGAACGATCGCGTCATATCCGAGTGATATCCGGCCACCAGCGCACCGACATCAATGATGACCGTATGACCATTTTCAATTTTGGTCATGGTGGGGTGATGATGTGGTCGAGCGGCGTTTGTCGGTCCCGTAGCGACGATGGTGTCATATGACGGACCGTCGGCTCCGAGTTTGCGCATTGTGTAGTCAAGCTCATCTCGAACATCAGACTCGGTCAGGCCCTCAGATAGAAGTGGCCGACACTTATCAAGGGCTTGATCAGCAATACGGCAGGCGGTCTCGATGAGTTCAATTTCAGTTTCATCTTTGAACCGTCGAAGAAATTTGATTGATTCGTGCAGGGGAACCAATGTCGCTTTTATCTCGGTACTGAGTGACTGAAAGAGTTGGTACGAAACTTGAGCGTCCTGAAACTGAACATATGATGTTCCTGAAGTCAACGATGCAACCGCGGTATGCATGGCCGATTGCGTCCGACACTCAACGATCTCGACCTCGGCCTGATGTTGAAAGACTTCGGCTTGCGCTTGATCGACATAGCGACCATCGGTCAACAGATGCATGGTGTGATTGTGAACAACAAGCCAAGCATGCGAACCAGAAAATCCGGTGAGCCAACGAATATCGGCGAGATCGGTTAATAAACATGAGCCGGACGCACCTTGATCAAGCGTCTCGAACAATCTCTTGGCTCGCATCAGCGAACGTTGTGGTGGCATTTCTACTTCACTTCAATAAACGAGTGACTGCCGATACGGCTAATTCATAACCGAGAATTCCGAGACCAGCAATCGTTCCATTGGCGACTGGAGCGATCACGCTGGTGTGACGCCACGGCTCTCTGGCGTTGGGATTTGAGATGTGTACCTCAATCACCGGACCAGCAAACGTGGCAAGAGCATCATGAATGCTCCATGCGTAATGGGTGAAAGCCCCAGCATTGATGATGATCGCATCTACTCTGCCGCGAGCCGCATGTATTGCATCAACTATTTGGCCTTCGTGATTGGTCTGGAAATCTTCAAGAGAGAAACCGGCTTCACTCGCCCAACGGGTTGTGCTTGCAACATACTCAGCCAGAGTTGCGGTTCCGTAGATTTCGGGCTCACGCTGACCAAGAAGGTTGAGGTTTGGACCGTGAAGTAAAAGAATGATTCCCACAGTGTTGACGCTACTTGCTGCGACCAAGTGAGATGAGCAACTTTACGCTTGGCTGAATCGAACTAGTTCTGCTCGGACGATGTCTGCGGGCACATCAGCCACGACCTCAAGACCTTGTGGCGAATCCAAAATAAACGTCAATCCGTGTAGAGCCTTTTTGTCTCGTGCCATGGCTGCCATAAGTTGGTCAATATCGATGCCCTCTGGCATACGCGTCTGCAAAGAGTAAGTCTTGCCAACGACTAGTTCGTGGTAGTCCACTCGGTCCGGGGAAATTCGACCTAGTGCTTGGGCTAAACGGGCTGCGAATATCAGGCCGATAGCCACGGCTTCACCGTGGGCTAATTGATGATTGCCCACGGTTTCTAAAGCGTGAGCCAAAGTGTGACCGTAATTGAGGAAGGCTCGTTTTCCAGACTCACGTTCATCTTGCTCAACAAAAGCCGCTTTGATTCCGACGCAACGGGCGACCCGTTCATCTAACTCAAGGGACAACAAATCGTCGCCAGTTAAGAAGTGATACTTGGCAACTTCGCCAAGACCACAACGCAATTCACGGGCTGGCAAAGTGTCAAGCAAATCAAGGTCACAGATAACTGCACTCGGTTGCCAAAAAGCGCCAACGAGGTTCTTCCCTTGTGGAAGGTTGACTCCGGTCTTTCCACCAATTGCTGCATCGACCATCGCAAGAAGTGACGTAGCCACATGCACAACTGGAGTGCCACGATGCCATGTAGAGGCTGCGAAACCAGCGATGTCAGTGACCATTCCCCCACCAACACCGATGATCACGTCGTTGCGTGTGATGCCCATTTCGGCGAACTCTTGACACAGGTTCTCAATCGTTGTCAGCGACTTCGTATTTTCTCCTTGAGCGATCGCGACAACTTTTGACTCAATGGGAAGATCAAGAGAAACTGGAATCTCTTTTTGCGTTACCACGATCGCTCGACGAGCAGTTGTTGGAAGCCATTGACCGATCTGCTGAGAAACTCCGTGTCCAATGAGAACGGGATATTCGCGCCCAGGAAGACGGACATCAATGCGATGAATAATCATAATTTTGCCTCCAAACCCGTCGTGGCCAAAATCTGGTCGATGACTTCAGGAATCTGTAATCCCTCAACATCAATTTCAACAGATGACACATCGCGATACAAAGATTCTCGTTCGGAGTAGAGCTTTTCCAGCCTTGCGGAGGGGTCGCCATCGATGAGGGGTCGATGTCCATCGCCCTTAACCGCTCGTTGTCCGATTCTTTCCACGAGGACATGAAGTGGCGCATTTAGCCACACAACATGTTCAACAGTTCGCAATAGTTCACGGTTGTCGGCCCGCAAAATGACGCCACCTGCGCCTGCGATGATGTGGGGACTGGAATGCTGCACTGCTGCAACGAGGGCGTCATGCTCAAGTTGACGGAAAGCCTCTTCACCAACAGATTCAAATATTTGGCGAACCGTCTTCCCAGTGACACGGTTGATTTCGTCATCGGTATCGAGAAACTCCCAACCCAATTTGTGAGCGAGACGTCTTCCAACAGTGCTTTTTCCCGTGCCCATCAGTCCCACCAACACAACGTGAGGCGCTGATGAACTGGGTTGATTCATAAAGGCTGGGTTGCCGTCGACGCGTTACGGACAAACTCGGTAACCGAATCTCCGCCGAACTTACGTTGTGCTTCCGCTGCTAATACAAGAGCCACCATTGTTTCGGCGACAACACCCATCGCCGGCACTGCAGTGACATCAGTGCGCTCCTTAAATGAAACACCGGATTCCTTAGTGATGACGTCAACTGTTGGCAAGGTGGGCCTATTGAGAGTCGCGAGCGGCTTCATCGCAGCACGTACGACCAAGAGTTCACCGGTTGTAATGCCACCTTCGGTGCCACCAGCAAGAGTTCCGGTGCGGGCAAAACGCTCATTGTCGGCGTCCCAATGAATCGGATCATGACCAGCACTGCCCCGCCGCGAGGCAACTTCAAAACCATCACCGATTTCGACGCCCTTCACCGCTTGGATGCTCATGATTGCTTGGGCGAGTAACGCGTCGATCTTGCGATCCCAGTGAACGTGTGAACCAAGTCCGACGGGAACGCCGTAAGCGAGCACTTCAACGATTCCGCCGAGAGAGTCTCCTTCTTTGGCAGCTTGTTCAATTTCGGTGACCATTCGTGCGCCGGCTTCACCATCAAAACTACGAACGGGCGATTCGTCGACTTGCGCAAGATCAGATGGCTTCGGTCGCGAAAAACCATCAGATTTGGCCGACCCCATCGCGATGACATGGGAGATGACGTCAATACCAATCGTTCGAAGTAGCGCTTTCGCTAATGCGCCAGCGGCAACTCGAGCAGCGGTTTCGCGGGCACTCGCGCGTTCAAGGACATCGCGAGCGTCTGTGAAGCCGTACTTTTGCATTCCTGCTAGATCGGCATGGCCGGGACGCACTTTGGTCAATGGATCAGCAGTGGCCCCTGGGGCGGGATCCATTTCTTTGTGCCACTTGTCCGAGCGGAACCACTCACTGTTCTTAATCTCGATGGCAACTGGCGAACCGAGGGTGCGCCCGTGGCGAACACCGCCGACAAGTGTCACCTCATCTTGTTCAAATCGTTGGCGCGGTCCTCGTCCATATCCGAGACGGCGACGGGAGAGTTCGATCTGAATATCTTCAACGGTGATGGGCAATCCTGCAGGAAGTCCTTCGACAATAACGACTAAGGCTTGACCATGGGATTCGCCGGCGGTGAGGTAGCGCAACATTGGGAGTCAGGTTACCGCTGACTTAAGAAAGAGCCTGTAATGCAGCTCGGTACATATCGGACACATTGGGCATCAATCCCGTCCAGATCTGTTGCTGTAGGGCCGCCTGGTGCACGAGCATGCCGAGACCATCGACCGTTTGAGCACCTCGTTGTTGGGCGTTCCGCAGAAGTTCGGTCTGAATGGGGTGATACACCAAATCAACCACGGTGTGCTGTGGCGTGATCAGGTCAGCCAAAAGAGGACTTTCTGATGAATGGACCGAATCCTTGCTCATACCGATGCTGGTGGCATTAATCACGATGTCAACCGCGGAAATGACGGTACTGAGAGATGCTAGGTCTTCCAGGCCAATCGATTGACTGATCTCGGCGGCAAGTGTTTGTGCCGATTGGGCACTCGCTAGTGAGCGATTAGCAATGACGATGTTGTGACAACGATGGCGCTTCAGAGCGTCGATGACCGAGCGCGCTGCTCCCCCCGCTCCAAGAATCAAAATACTTTTGCCAGTTACTTCCACACCTTGGGCCGACAGGCTGGCCACGAGGCCGTCGCCGTCGGTGCTGTGCCCTACTAAGAGACCGTTTGGCGCGACTTCTACGGTGTTGACACTCTTGAGCGCTTGCGCCGCGGCACTCACCGTGTCAACCAAATCAGCGACATCTGACTTATGCGGCATCGTCACTGAAAGGCCACGTAAGCCGAAAGTGCGCATTGCATCAAGAGCGGCTCGCGCTTGTCCGGCCTTCACTTCATAGGCCACATAGACCCAATCAATTCCTAGTGATTGAAAACCGACATTATGGATAACGGGAGACAAACTATGTTTCACCGGGTCGCCGATGACTGCTGCAACTGAAGTACTTGCCGTGATGCGATATGGAGTATTTGCTATCGCCGCTTGTAAATCGTGGGTCATATCAGAGCACTCCTGCGATGATCGCTGCTTGCACGTTGGCTTGATGTTGCGCCAAAGTTGAAGCGAATTTGTGATGACCATCTTTGTCGTACAACACATAGTAGAGATACAAACATGGTGAGCCATCGGTGAATTCGCGGCAGATCGGATCTCCTGCCGAAGGATTGGGTGCTGGATTTAATGCCGCGTTAATTGCTGCCCTTCCCGGATTAGAGATAGGAGTCGGGGGTAGCCCGGTATACAGGTAGGAGTTGTACGGACTGTCAATGGCCTTGAGTTCAAGGAATGGCAAGTCAAGATTTTGTTTGTAGAACAACGTGGCATCTATTTCAAGCGGCATACCGATTGTGAGTCGGTTGTAAATGACCCGCGATATCTTTGCCCGATCCTCGGGAACCTTTGCTTCGCGTTCGATGATTGAAGCAATCGTCAGAACCTGATACGGAGTTAATCCGACTGTATTCAACGAATCATCAAGTCCTTCTTGACGCCCTACCCGCTCCATCAACTTGAGCATTTGCTGAGCAACTTGGGTCGCAGTTTCGTCGCCACTCACGAGGTATGTATCTGGGAAGAGCAATCCTTCAAGCGTCGTCACCGATTCGGGTTGGTAAATCGAACGGACGGCCGAAATCTCAGCGGCAGTGTCTCCGGTCTTGGTGAGAAAATCAATTTCGGTGACAGTCTTAATCTCCTCGCCGAGTCGCTCCGCCATTTGTTCCAAAGTAAAGCCTTCGGGAAAAGTAACTTTGGTCAACGTTTCGTTCGGTGGCGTGCGTAAAACTCGCAAGATATTGCCGACGTGATCGCGTGGCTTCACCGTAAAAAAGCCAGCCGAAATGTCGAGGCCGCCTTTAGACGAGACATAAGAACGAAAAACCGAATCGTTGACGATGTAACCCTCTTGTTTAAGTCGTTTACTGATCGCAAACAAATCATCAGATTCGGTCACTGTAAATATCTCGGCCGCTCCAGGATCGCCAGGTGGGTTCACTTGGCGCAAATACCAAAATTGATAGCCGCCATAGATAACTGACACGATCGCGAGAACTACAACAACAGAGAGTGCGGTTCGATTAACAAGCTTGCGACTCACCATTCTTTGAATGCGAACATCTGGAAGTACTTGATACGGATCAATCTCAAGATCGTCTTCGTTGTTGACTTTGTTGCTCATGACGAACGACGTCTTTCAAGCCACGCTTGCAACATGATTGCTGCTGCCACCTTGTCTACAAACTGGCGACGAGCAGTCGCGCTGAGATCGGCTTCTTTTAGAGCACGATCGGCGGCAACTGTGGTCATTCGTTCATCAAACATCTCAACTGGCACAGAAAGAACCGTACTGAGTCGCCGCGCCTCAGTGGTGGCGGCCTTGGCTGCTGGACCGTGACCACCGGACATCAGAAGTGGCAAACCAATGACAACAATCTCGGCCTCTTCTTCGATAACAAGATCAAGAATTTTCTGGTGATCTAGTCGTACTGATTTACTGCGATGAATGACTGAATGTGGACTGGCAATCGTCCCTGAAAAATCGCTGACTGCTACGCCGATACGCTTTGAACCGAGGTCGAGACCGATTGCACGCATTAGCTGCGAGCCGCCTCCTGCGCTAGACGAAGTGCTTCAGGAATACCGGCCGGGTTCTTGCCTCCAGCAGTTGCGATATCGCCTTTGCCGCCGCCGCCTCCACCGACAGCCTTGGCGGCTGCAGTAATCAGTTGAGCAGCATTCTTGCCACTCGCAGTATCAACGGCTCCGACTAGTGAAACTCCACCGCCTGGTGACACGCCAATGAGAACGACGGTATGAATACCAGACTGTTGACGCACCGCGACCGTTAAATCACGCAAATCCCCTGGAGTCAGATCATCGACTTGAGCGACCACTATTCCGTCAACTGCTTCAGCAGCGAGCACCGATGCTGCAGTGACGGCCAAACGGGCGCGTAACGTTTTGTTCTCGTCTTGAAGACCCTTGATGTCGTCCACCTTGCGTTGAACACCGATCATTAAGTCATCAGGACCAGCGCCGACTAATCGAGCAACATCAGTAATGACTCGTCGGTCTTGCTGCAGCAAATTCAAAGTGCGAGTTCCGGCAACGGCTTCAATACGGCGAAGGTTGGCACCTACCGAACCTTCGGATATGACTTTGATTATTCCGATATCGCCAGTTGCTGAAACATGGGTGCCACCGCAAAGTTCAACCGAAGGTCCCGCCGAAAGAACACGAACTCGATCGCCGTACTTATCGCCGAAGAAGGCGATCGCACCCTTTGCTAAAGCCTCATCTTTTGAGGACTCCGACGAGTCAACTGCTTCATTGGAAAGCGTCAAAGTGTTGGCGAGCTCCTCAATGCGCAAAAGCTCTTCTTCTGAAACTGCGTCATAGTGACTGAAGTCGAATCGCAGGCGCTCGTCATCAACGAGTGAACCGGCTTGTTTGACATGCTCACCGAGAACTTGTCGCAATGCCCAATGCAAAATATGAGTGGCAGTGTGATGGCGACGAATAGCAAGTCGACGCTGAGAATCAATCTCGGCGGTCACGGATTGATTAACGATCAAACTGCCAGTGACAACGCGACACTGGTGGCGGCGTAGTCCGGGCAAAGCAAAAGTCGTGTTGAGAACCTCGTACCGATTACTTCCGGCGAATATGAATCCAGTATCGCCAACCTGTCCGCCGCTTTCGGCATAGAACGGGGTGCGATCAAGGAACAAGTCAAAGGTGCCATCGTCATCGGGAACAATCGCTAAAACTTTGGACTCGCATGAATCGAGCTCATAACCAACAAATTCGGTTGTGCCGAATTGTTCCATGACTTCTCGGTACAACTCGTGACGATGTGAATCAACTTCGCCACCTTTACGCGCCGCTTTGGCCCGCTGCCGTTGCTGGTTCATCTCAGTGTTGAATCCGTCAATATCGACCGACAGGTCACGTTCACTCACGATTTCCTCAGTGACCTCAAGAGGAAAACCGTAGGTGTCGTGCAAAAGGAAAGCCGCTGAGCCAGATAACACCTTGTTGGTTTTAGCCGCTGATTGCAATTCGTCTTCCAAAATTGTGAGTCCGGTTTTGAGCGTCTGTCGGAATCGCTCTTCCTCTTTCGTCAATACTCCGAGGATGAAGTCCTTCTGCGCGATGACATCGGGGTACGCCTCGCCCATTGTCGCAATCGCTGTCTCAACAAGAGACGGCATCACTAATTTTTCAGTGCCTAGCAAATAAGCATGGCGAACGGCTCGGCGAATAATCCGTCGCAGTACGTAGCCACGTCCTTCGTTCGAGGGAAATACTCCGTCGCCCACCAACATCGTGCTGGAACGGGCATGCTCGGCCAGAACTCTAAGCGAGAAACTGGAGCGATCGTCGTAGTCGCCCACCTTGTACGTTGCTCCAGTGACTGATTGAGCGGCTTCAACAATGGGGAAAATCGCGTCGGTCTCCCACACACTGTCTTTCCCTTGAACCAATGCCAAGATGCGCTCAAGCCCGGCACCCGTATCAATTGAGGGCTTCGGAAGTGGTGTTCGTGAGCCATCAGGGGCCTGGTTGTACTGCATGAAAACTAAGTTCCAGAACTCCATGAACCGATCGCCGTGTGGATCATGAAGCGGTCCTCCATCGGGACCGAATTCGGGTCCGCGATCAATGTGCAATTCTGAACATGGACCGCAGGGGCCAGTGTCGCCCATTTGCCAGAAGTTGTCTTTATCGCCCAGCCGCTGAATGCGATTCATGGGCACACCAACTTGCTCATGCCACATTGCTTCGGCTTCATCGTCGCTGGTGTGAACAGTCACCCAGATGCGATCGCCATCAAACCCAAGATTCTCGGTGACGAATTCCCAGCTCCAGGGAATTGCTGATTCTTTGAAATAGTCACCGAAGGAAAAGTTGCCCAACATTTCGAAGAACACCAAGTGCCTCTTGGTGCGACCGACATCATCAAGGTCGTTGTGTTTGCCACCAGCTCGCGCGCATTTCTGAACTGTTGCTGCTCTGCTGTAAGGGGGAACTTCATCACCAACGAAGTAGGGCTTAAAGGGCACCATGCCAGCCACCGTGAAAAGAACGGTGGGATCGTGAGGGATGAGGCTCGCTGAAGCGACAGGAGTGTGTTGACGATCAGCGAAAAACTGGGTGAAGGCAGTGCGCAGTTCGTTGGCGGTGCGTGGTGTTTGCGGAGACATGACACCGAAATGATACCCAACGTTCATCGTGGGATTAAGGGTTATTGCCATAACCTATTCGTGTGACCAACTCATCTACATCAAAGTCCTCAAAATCCGGCGGTGCCACCAAGCGTAAGCCGATCCCAGTAACCGGCTTATCGGGTCGCCATGAGGATTTGCATGAGATGCTGTCGTTCGAAGATCCGAAAGAACAACGTTCATGGATTTTTGATGCGACTTTCATGCGATCATCGTGGAAGTGCATTTTCGGTGAAGGTTGCCAAGGCATCTTGGATAAGCCAACTCCTGAACTGAATCAGGGATGCTGTTCAGAAGGCGCGCACTTTGTTGATGAAGATGATGTGTCAAATGTGGTCAAAGCCGTTGTTCGCCTGACAGAAAAGAATTGGCAATTCAAGGACAAGGCTAAGAAAAAGGGTTTCTTGAAGAAGAACAAAGAAGGCGACACCATGACTCGACGAGTTGATGGAGCCTGCATCTTCTTAAATCGTCCTGGCTTTGAAGGTGGAGCCGGATGTGCATTCCACATCGCTGCCACTGAAGCTAACGAACGCCCACTCGATTGGAAGCCCAACGTGTGTTGGCAGCTTCCACTACGTCTCGAGTATCACACCGACACCAACGGTTGGGTGAACACAGTTGTACGTGAATGGAAGCGACGCGACTGGGGCGACGGCGGCACCGACTTGCATTGGTGGTGCACCGATAACTCTGATGCGTTCGTTGGTAAAGAACCCGTCTACAAGTACCTCAAAGAAGAGATCATCGAGTCGGTTGGCGCGAAGGTGTACGAACTTTTGGTAGAAGCTCTTGAGCGCCCAACTGCAGTTGCTCTTCCCCACCCCGTGTTGACGGTGAAGAAGAGCAAATAACTAGTTGCTCTTCTTGAAGGCCTTTTTGCGGTCTTCGGGGTTCAAATATCGCTTACGAACACGAATAGCCTTTGGCGTCACTTCAACAAGTTCGTCGTCGGCGATCCATTCAATTGCTGTTTCAAGCGTGTGAATGCGCGGTGCTGCAAGTTTCACACCGTCATCGTGACTGTGCGTACGAATGTTGTTCTTTTCTTTAGCACGAACGGCATTCACGACCATCTCGTCGCCACGGGCGCTTTCACCAACAACCATTCCTTCGTAAGTCTTTTCGCCGGGCTCAACGAAGAGCTCTCCACGAAGCTGAAGGTTGTCTAACGCATAAGCAGTGATCATGCCTTCGCGGTCGGCGATCATTGCTCCGCCGAGACGATGAGGAAGTTCTCCGCACCAAGGCATCCAACCAGCGTGGTTTTGGTGCAACATCGCAGTTCCGCGGGTTGTGGTCATCAAGAGTGAACGGAAACCAATGAGACCGCGACTTGGGCACTCAAAGGTAATGACTGAACGGCCCGGATCTCCTGATCGGAGGTCGGTGACTCGGCCCTTACGGGGAGCCAAAGCTTGGGTAACCGCGCCCACGTATTCGTCGGGAACGTCACAAACACCTCGTTCGAGAGGCTCGAACTTTTTGCCATTGACTTCTTTGGTAATAACTTCGGGTCGGCTGACTTGAAGTTCGAAACCTTCACGTCGCATTCCTTCAATCAAAACAGCCAACTGCAATTCGCCTCGACCAGCGACCTCCATCACGTCGGCAGAGTCAGTTTCGTGCAGTTTGATCGATACGTTTCCAAGAATCTCTTTCTTCAAGCGATCAATCAAGTGGCGGCTCGTGAGGTACTTACCGTCACGTCCGGCAAATGGCGAAGTGTTGACACCGAAGGTCATACGTAACACGGGTTCGTCAACGGTGAGTCGTGGAAGAGCTACCGGAGTTTCAGCAGAAGCAATCGTGTCGCCGATTTCAACTTCGGGGAAACCGGCAACTACAAAGAGGTCGCCCGCACGTAACTCATCGACTTCAACGCGGCTGACGCCCATGTAGGCCATCAACTGCGATAAACGACGCTTCAAAGGCGGCTGTCCTTCGGCGAACTCTTCTTCGAGCAACGCCACGTTCTCGCCTTTACGCATGACGCCTTGGTACACGCGACCAATTGCCAAACGACCGAGATATTCAGACGCGTCAAGGTTGGTCACAAGTGCCTGAAGCGGAGCACTTGAGTCTCCGCCTGGAGCGGGAATTCGTTCAAGAATGGTGTCGAGCAAAGATGAAAGATCGGCGTCAGCTGCAGGCATTCCGAGACCAACCATGGTTCGGCCTTCGCGAGCAACGGCCGAGATAACTGAGAAGTCAATGTGGTGGTCGTCGGCCTCGAGGTCAATGAACAATTGGTAGACCTCGTCGAGCACTTCTTCGGCGCGGGCGTCACCACGGTCAACCTTGTTGATGACAACGATCGCGGGCAGGTTCAGTGACAGAGCCTTCTGCAGCACATAGCGCGTCTGTGGAAGCGGACCTTCGGCGGCGTCGACCAGGAGCAAAATGCCGTCAACCATAGTGAGGGCTCGCTCTACTTCACCACCAAAGTCGGCGTGACCAGGAGTGTCCACCAAGTTGATCTTGGTGTCCTTATAGATCACCGAGGCAGCTTTAGCCAAAATGGTGATGCCTCGCTCACGTTCTTGGTCATTTGAGTCCATGACACGATCGACCACCGCTTGGTGGGCCGCGAACGTTCCGGTGGCACGCAAAAGAGCGTCCACAAGAGTTGTTTTTCCATGGTCAACGTGCGCGACTAACGCGACATTACGTAGTTGTGTATACATATCAGTTGTGGACAACCGGCTTAAGCCAGGTCGTCGTCCTCGTCCTCAGCCTCGATCTCGTCTTCATCGTCAAACACGACTCCGTACTTTTCGGCTAAGGCTGCGTACTCATCATCTTGAGAACGCGGTTGCGACTCTCCACCACCAAGGCCGAGGTCAAAGGCGCTGGGGCCTGCTTGCTTCAATTTTCTCGCTTCTTCGAAACGACGATGACGACCCTTTTTCACGGCAGGGCTCCGAACTTGTGAGAGGGGTAGGCGATGGTTACGAATCCGAGTGGCACTGGCCTGAAAACAGGACGCACCGACTCAAAATCGGCCAAGTCAAGTGATTACTCACACAACAGGGCGTTCACGAGTGTAGAACCAATTGACCTCTATTTGTGGGAACTTCAGGCGGTTTCGTGATTTTTCAGTGTGCCGTGAGTATCAATGGCGCCCTGAAGGGAGCTTTTTATTGGTTTTCGTACCGATTTGTGGGGCTAGCGACTAGATCGCATTCGAGGCTGCAATCATCTTGAGTCCACCCTTGCCATCGAAGGACAGCCCCGCTCGTCCCTGGAGAAGGTCGTCAAGTTGGTCTCCGATGAGGTCGTGACGCCAGCCGTCTCCGAGGCGGGCATCGGCATCTTTGCGCAAGAAAGCCACGATGTCGTGGCGCGTTGCCAGTAATGCTGTGTCGACATGCTCAAGGCGGGCCACTTCACTGATCCATGCCGAAATCAACGTGATCGCGGGTCGGAGGTGACGTTCGACATCCTCACCTTCGGTGACCGAGTTTTCGATGGGGTTCTCTTTGCCACGAGCGACTGCGGCCAAGATTTCTTGCCCAATGGATCCTCGCGTATGACGATCATCCACACCGCGGGCCTGCGCAAGATCAGCGAGGTTGGCTGGTTCACGTTGCGAGATTCCCTGAAGTGCTAAGTCGGGAAGAACCTGTCGCGGGGGTATATCACTCGCCATAGCCCGTCGTTCGCGCCACTCGGCTAACGCGGCTAGAACTCCTCGCGTGCGAGGTTTGAGAGCACGTACATCCTTTTGTTTCTGCCACGCATCAGCGGGATTGCCTGGACCAACTTTGCGTTGACGCAATTCTTCGCATGCGTCGGTCGCCCAAGATAATCGTTCGCGCTCTTCAAGTTTCGCGGTGAGCAAATCATGAATTTCTAACAAGTGCTCGACATCTGAAGCGGCATATGACTTTTGCCCGTCGGTGAGAGGTCGTCGGAGCCAATCGGTCAAACGGTCACCTTTTGGTAACACCAATTTGAGTTCTGAATTCACCAGAGATGCAAGGGAGGGTGTTGAATAACCGAGGAAACCAGCGGCGATCTGCGTATCAAAAATTCTCTCCGGAACTGTGCCCATTGCGTGAGTCATGACATCAAGGTCTTGCTGGGCTGCGTGCAAGATGATGAGATGTTGAATACCGAAAATACGCCTCAACTTCGATGCGTCGCATGACAACGGGTCGACGATGGCGATTCCGTCCAACCAGGCCAATTGAATCAGTGCCAACCGAGGAAAGTAAGTCTTCTCGCGATGAAACTCAGTGTCGAGAGCGATCCGATCTTGTGATTGCAAACGATCAAGCAAGAGATCTAGATCGTGGTCGTTATCAATCCATGTAAAAGGTACTGGCAACTCATCACTCACTAGGTTGACTTCCTTCAACGACAGCATGACCTTGCATGATCCAACCCATGGTGCCGCCAGCAATGTTGATCAACTGTATGGAGTGCTGAGAGAGGTATTCACACGCATTGGCGCTTCGACCACCGGCCTTACAGATCACGTAGGTAACTCCCCCTTGAGGGTGACGAAACTCATCGACGCGTTGCGGTACTTCGTTGAGTGGAATATGAATTGCTCCTGGCACGTGGCCGTCTATGTATTCATCGGTCTCGCGGACGTCGATCAGAAAGATTGAATCTGCTTCTGAGAAAATTTCGGCAAAATCGGAGACTGAGATTTCTGAATACTGCGAAGACATATTCCCAAACTAGCCCTTGACCTGTCGAAAATTCTCCATGTCAGGCGGGGTGTTGATATTGGCGACATGCGACTCGGGCACCGATACTGGGTGCCGATGTAAATCGCTCCATGCGCGCATGACAGAACGTTCGCCTAGGTCGAACTGTTCAGCAATAATCGGCAACGATGTCTCTACTCGCCATGCTGCGCACAAAGGTTGGGCCCCCATCGAGCTTGGATCCGCCGCACTGTGGGTGTAACTCAGATCAAAATCATTTTGCTCGACACCGCTATGATCGGGACCTCTCTGAGTGGTCATGGCTTGTACTACAGTGACAACGGTTTCTGGAGTCAGCGACCATAGGTCGACTGCAACAATGAGCGCTATCCCCCGTTGAGCGTGGCGTAAAGCGGACAAAATACCGGTGATCGGACCAGAGTCAGGAATCGGATCTTGAATGACCTGCCACGCAAAGTCTGGTGCTGGTGCAAATCTGGCTCCGGCAACGAAGACACCTTGCGGGCACAAGGGTTCAAGTAATCGACACTGTCGTTCAACTGCAGTTTCACCGTTGACTGGAATCAGAGCTTTGTCGGTACCCATACGCCGACTTTGCCCGCCGGCCAAAACATAACCACGAACCTCGGTTATCGAAAACCTATGACTGGGTTGCCGGGAACTCATCGTTGGGAATTCCTGAAGGATCTAGTTGCAATAGGAAAAGGTGGCACCGTTCGGCTTCATCGCTTTCGCCAATCGCCTCAGCCATTTTGTGTAAACCAAGGAGGCATCGCAAGAAACCATGATTGGATTCTTGATTCCATCTCACATACCCAGAACCCCGCCATCCGTTTTGACGCAAAGTATCGAGACCTCGGTGGTACCCGATGCGGTAATAGGCGTAACGCTCAAGATTGTCCCGACCGAAGTCACCGATATTGGCCCAAGCCAATAACGAACGAGGATGGTGACTGACGACGACAGCGAGAGCTTCGCGGCGAGAGTCAACAGCAACTGAGAGAGCTTGCGACAATTCATGACGAATTGCTGGATCCTCTAGCGGGATAACCGTTGTTGGCGGCCCCTGTGGCGTCAAACTAATGGGATTGTGTGGTTGCGGAGGGGTACTTGACATGTCGTCAGAGTATCGCTGAATGAGTTGGTATACCTGACGCTGGGGCAATGAGTTGCATAGTCTGAACTCATGATGTCCTCTGCGGTAACCAGTTTCGTTTCAATTACTACATGGGCCTTTGATGACGGCCAACTCAAGAACTTCACGACATTTGGCGCATTGCTACCAATTGTGATCGGTCTCATCATTTTCAAGTTCGCGGTGAGCGCGATTGTGCGTTCAATTGTTTTGATTGTTGCCCTCGCACTGGGAGTGCTGATTTACAGTCAGCGATCAGAGATCTCGGATTGCGTTGACAATGCAAAGGCCAATGCTGAAACTTCCCTTGGCAAAGTTGAATGCAAGGTTCTTGGTATTGATCTCAAGTTCGACCTTCAAGACCAGGATCCCTGAACAACACGTTGAATCAGCGGTCGTACTAGTAAATCGACGAACTGATCAGGAGAGCCTGAGTGTGCGTTGTGGTGAGCGCCCTCAACCATGACCGAGCGACAATCTGGTTGTTGACCCAGCAGTTCGGCGCTGGCTTGAAGATGCGGTTTGGAAAGAGATCCGTAGCCCGCCATTAGTGGACCGCGTACTTGGTCAAGATCCCAAGGTTTGTGGCGACGAATATCACCGAGCTCGCCGACGAGTGCTGCCCCTTCTGACCTTCTTTGTTGCCGGGTGAACTCTGGTAGTGCTTCCCAGCGGCGATGACCGATGAATCGCCGCATAAAGGTTTCAGCGGCCTCTTCTGGATCGTGAGCGATAGCAACCGCAGCACTGCCACCTGAATCTTTTGGCCACCAAGGTTCCCAACTCATCGGACTCTCATAGACCACTAGCCCCGCAACCTGATCCGGAAACCGCTGAGCGAAAGCCAATGCGACTGCCCCTCCAAAACTGTGACCGACCAAAACAATCGGTTTATCGACTTCGACGAACTGAATCACTTCGCGTAAATCTTCGATGTGTTCGGTCATGGAAAATACGCCACGCTGATGAACAGACTTGCCGTAGCCGCGTCGATCATATGTAATGACGCGGTGATCACCGCCCAGTTTGCGAGCAACGCGAGCAAAGGCAGCCTGTCGATCCATGCTGCCGTGGATCAAAATGACGGTGAGAGTGTCTGTATCACTCGTTGTACCCATTTCGGACGATCTATGAAATCGAACGCTTTCAATTACCCCGCTTCGACCCATACAAGTCCATCTTGGCACGCGTATCCTGATGAGTGATGGAAGTACTACTAATTCGACATGCCATACCGATTCGCCGCGAACTTGAAAGCGGTATTGCCGACCCCGAGTTAGCCAGTGAAGGTCTGAAACAAGCAGATCTGATGGCTCAATATTTGTCGACGGAAAAACTGCATGCCATCTACGCCAGTCCGATGCAACGGGCCCAGCAAACAGCGAGCCCGTTAGCAACTGTGCAGGGACTGTCCATCACGACTGTTGATGGCGTGGCAGAGTATGACAAAAACAGCAACCATTACGTTCCTGTTGAAGAACTCAAAGCAAATAACGATCCACGCTGGCAGGAAATGTTGCGGGGTGAATGGACTTCTGCTGATGAAACCGAAGAAGAGTTCATCAATCGGACTGTCGGTTCCATTGAAAACATCATTGCGAACCATGCCTCACAACGTGTTGCCATTGTCTGCCACGGTGGCGTCATTAATGCCTACCTTTGTCATGTGTTAGGACTCGGAAACCAACGCGGTTTCTTCTATCCGAACTACACCTCAATTCATAGAATCGCTGCTGCGAGTAGTGGCGAACGCAGCATCGTAACGCTGAATGAGACGTCGCATTTGCGCGGTTCAGGTTTACCAATCGGATTATTCCAGAAGTAATCGAGTAAGGAAATCACGATGTCTGAAAAATTGCCACGAGAAGAATCAGATATCAATGGTCTCATTCGTCATTTAGACGCCTCGGTATCACCTGCTCATTCGGTTGACTACTCGGCCCAACGACTTCAATCAAATGGTTTCGCAGAATGTTCATTTGCAACTATGAACGAGGGTTTACCAGCAAAAGGCTTTATTGCTGATGCTGGACTTCTCTTGGCTTGGAACCAGTCTGAGTCACCTACTCAACGTTTCCACATCGTCGGGGCTCATACCGACTCTCCGTGCCTCAAGGTCAAACCTCTCCCCGATTTTGGCTCCTTCAATTGGAAGCAAATCGGTGTTGAGGTATACGGCGGAATATTGAATAACTCGTGGTTGGATCGCGATCTTGGCTTGGCCGGTCGTGTGGTGCTCGAAGACGGTTCGGTCAAGACAATTCGGATTGATCAGGCCATGGCACGAATTCCACAATTAGCAATTCATCTGGATCGAGACGTCAATGAACGAGGTCTGATTCTTGATAAGCAGATCCATCTTGCTCCCATCTGGGGTCTTGGCCAGTTCCGCCTGGGCGAGTTCGCTGAGTTCATCGCTTCGAGTCTTGCGGTTTCGGTGCACGCCATTGCTTTTTGGGACATTGCGCTTTTTGATCTCACTCCAGCGTCGCTGCTGGGTGCCGATCGTTCGTTGTTGGCAAGTGGTCGACTTGATAATCAGATTTCGTGTTGGGCCGCAACAGAGGGATTGATTGCTGCAAGCACCAACGCCAATGGCGAAGGCACCACTTCTGTGATTGCTCTTTTTGATCATGAAGAAGTTGGTTCGGAAAGTACGCACGGAGCCTCGGGTCCTCGTTTGGCATGGTTGCTTGAAGCACTGCATTCCGGTAGTCGCGCTCAGTTTCATGAAATACTCTCGCGTTCGCACTGTATTTCGGCTGACAACGCTCACGCGATACATCCCAATTATCCCGATCGTCACGAACCCAATCATCGTCCGCTTCCGAATATGGGTCCGGTACTGAAAGTCAATGCCAATCAGCGTTATGCGACGAGTCCCGAATCAGCGGCGCTTTTCATGCAGGCGTGTACCTCAGCAGAAGTAAACCATCAAATTTTTGTGAGCAAAAACAGCATGCCTTGCGGGTCAACAATCGGACCGATTACGTCAACACAACTAGGCATTCCGACGGTTGACGTTGGCGTTGCACAACTATCGATGCATTCAGCCCGTGAACTTTGCGGTGCTCAAGACCCAGCGTTACTTGCGAAAGTTTTGATGCACTACTTCAGTTTGTTGTGACCTTCTAACTAACCGCACTTGCTTTGGGCTTGATCGAATAACAGTTGTAATTGTTCGTGAAGTTGCGCAGTTACTTCTTTGACTGCTGAGCGTGGCATTCTTCCGTCAATCGCTGCTGGCACGGGGATCGGTTCACCGATGATGACTGCAAGTCTCCGCGGGTAAATGAACTTTGCTCCTTTGCCCATCACTCGTTCGCTACCACCGATACCGACCGGGATAATTGGTACTCCGGCCTTACATGCAACGTAGGCGGCCCCATCCATTAAAGGCTGCACCGTTGGTCCAGACTTACGTTCACCCTCGGGAAAAAGTACGAGAGGCTCGCCCGATTTCAAAACTTGAATTGCCCGAACGATTGCTTCCCGATCTGCGCTTCCGCGAGTCACCGGGAATGCTCCAAGTGCTGACAGCATCCAATTCAATGGTTGGTGTTTCCACATTGTGTCCTTGCCCATGAAGCGCATTCGACGCCGAGTGCATCCTGAGGCAATGGGTGTGTCGATGTAACTCCGATGTACTGGCGCCAAAATAAATGGCCCAGTTGTAGGAATGTTTTCTTGCCCGGTCACCGTCATGCGACAGTATGTGCGACAAATAGATACCACTAATACGCGGATGACTTGGTAGAAGGAACGACTGCCGAGATCGTTGCCGGCCAACTTTGATTCAACAGCACTCACGTTAAACGCTCCGCAACTAAGGCAACAATGTTACTGACGATCTCCTCAATGGTCCGATGGCTTGTGTCAACGACAACGGAATCTTCTGATTCTCGCAAAGGACTGTCGGTTCTCGTCGAATCCTTTAGGTCACGTTCGGCGATTGACTTTTCGATTTCATCAATGTCACCTCCGGCTTCGGTGACTCGCCGTTCGGCGCGAACTCGAGGTGTTGCAGTGAGGTACACCTTTAGAATCGCGTCAGGAAAAACGACCGTACCAATATCGCGACCTTCAACGACACCACCTTTATTGACTTCGCTCCAAGTTCTTTGACGGTCACGCATCACCGAACGAACGAGCGAATTGGCGGCAACAGTACTGACCGCATTTGTGACGTGGGCCGAACGAATGTCGGCGGTGACATCAGTGCCATTAGCAATGACCGAACCGTTACTCATTTCTAAGTTCAACTGTTCGGCGATTAATCCGACTGCACGATCATCGTTGACATCAATGCCAGTGCTTAATGCGACACTGGTGACTGCGCGAAACATTGCACCAGTATCGAGGTACTGCAATTGAAGAGCCCGGGCGAGAGCCTTGGCAATCGTTGATTTACCTGCTCCCGCCGGGCCATCAATGGCGACGACAACTGTTCGTTGCGCTGAGTGACTCACGATTTGATTACCAACTTGTACCTACGGGACGACCTTCGTCGTACCCAGCAGAACCTTGAATACCAACAACCGCTCTTTCGCGGAACTCGCTCACTGTGGATGCTCCCGCGTAGGTAAATGAACTACGAACGCCCGCAACGATTTGGTCAATGATGTCTTCTACGCCGGGGCGTTCAGGGTCGAGATACATACGCGAGGTTGAGATACCTTCTTCGAAGAGTTCCTTGCGGGCCCGATCGAATAAGCCTTCTCGACGCGTTCGGTTTCGAACGGCACGGTTCGATGCCATACCAAAGTTCTCTTTGTAGAGACGACCCTCGGGATCGCGCATGGTGTCGGCTGCGGATTCATAGGTTCCGGCCAACCATGAGCCAAACATGACGTTGCCTGCACCCGCTGCCAAAGCAAGAGCGACGTCGCGCGGGTAGCGGACTCCTCCATCGGCCCAAACTGATCCGCCGAGACGACGAGCCTCATCTGAACATTCAAGAACTGCCGAGAACTGCGGGCGGCCGACTCCGGTCATCATTCGGGTGGTGCACATTGCGCCGGGCCCGACACCAACTTTCACAATGTTGGCTCCGGCATTGATGAGGTCGCGGGTGCCGCTTGCGGTCACGACGTTGCCCGCAACAATGATTGCCTCTGGAGCGGCTTTGCGCGCTTCTTCAACTGCAGTGATCATTCGAGTCTGATGTCCATGGGCGGTATCAACGACCAAAACATCAACGCCCATTGCGTGCAGCTGCTTTGCCTTGATTGCTGGGTCACCGTTGACACCGATTGCTACAGCAGTCAGAAATTCGTTGCGGTTGTTGAGGGCAGGTGTATACAACGTTGAACGCAGTGCTCCGCGTCGAGTGACGCATCCGATGAGGCGTCCGTCTTTGTTGGTGACTGGAGCAGCAGTCAAACGTTGATTAGACAATGCGTGAAAGATTTCTTCAAGATCAGTGCCTTCTTGAATACACAACAATTCGGTCGACATGACATTGTGCAATTGCGTGAATCGGTCGTAACCACCAGCATCAGCTTCGGTAAAAATGCCGAGTGGATGATGATCGTTATCGGTCACGATGACAACCCCGTGAGCACGTTTGTGAATCAGGCTGAGAGCCTCTCCGACAGTGTCAGTGGGAGCCAAGGTGATTGGCGTTTCATAGACAGGGTGACGACTCTTTACAAACTTGACAACAGATTCAATGACATCAAGCGGAATGTCCTGCGGAAGAACCACGAGGCCACCTCGACGTGAAACTGTTTCGGCCATTCGGCGTCCAGCAACGGCGGTCATGTTGGCAACAACAAGTGGAATCGTGGTGCCGATGTTGTCGGGAGTGGACAAGTTCACATCAAGACGTGAGCCAACATTGGACATGCTGGGGACCATAAAGACGTCGTTGTACGTCAAGTCGTATGGCGGTGGAGTTTCGTTCAAGAATTTCATGGGCTGAAAACGGCTCCTTCAAAGCTCGTGCCAATGGGCTGAATCAGGCTAGGCGGTATCTTGACCTACATGGGGCATTTTTCAGAGACAGGAAATGGCAATGCGGGACCAGTTCTTTTGGTTCACGGCTGGGGCGGTTCATTTGACTCAACTTGGCGCTCGAGTGGTTTTGCTGATCTGCTCGAAGATTCGGGAAGAGAAGTCATCGGGGTCGATCTACTAGGCCATGGCCAGGCACCTAAACCCCATGATCCAGAGGATTATGGCGACATTACCCAGCGTGTCCTTGAGCGCATGCCAGCGACACCTTGTGATCTAGTGGGCTTCTCCCTGGGTGCGATCACCCTGCTACAACTGGCGATCAATCATCCAGAGCGGGTCCGAAGCTTGGTACTCGCAGGGATTGGGCGCAATGTCATTGAACGTGATGAATCAGGCTCACACGACGTTTTGGTCCAGGCGCTCGAAGGCACAGAGTTTCCCGACAACAATTTGGCGCGCCTCTTTGTGCAATACGCCGATCAACCGGGCAATGATCGAATCGCACTGACGGCGATTATGAAACGTGATCGTGCTCCGTACACGCCAGAACAACTCGCACGAGTTTCTTGTCCAGTTCTAGTGGCTATTGGCGATCAGGATTTTGCTGGCCCTGGCGATGGTCTCGTGAACTTGTTGCCAAATGCGCGTCTAGTCGTACTAAAGAAATGCGATCATTTCGCAACGACCGAGAATTTCGATTTCTTTGATGCGGCTTTGGGTTTCTTGGAAGCATCACCATCTTGAGGCGAGGAGTTATTGGTTCAGATGTTGGACGTGCGTTAGAGATTGTGCGAAACGGTGGTCTCGTCGGCTTACCGACTGAAACTGTTTACGGTCTTGCAGCTGATGCATCCCAGAAAACGGCAATTGCCAAAATTTTCAGCGTGAAAGGTCGCCCGAACAATCATCCTCTCATTGTTCATGTTTCTTCTTTAGATGTGGCGCGAACCTGGAGTTCTCAATGGACGCATTCGGCAGAAATATTGGGTAGCACCTATTGGCCAGGACCGCTTTCGGTCATCGTTCAGAAATCTTCTGTCGTGCTTGATGAGGTGACCGGAGGGCATCGAACCGTGGCTTTGCGTGTGCCTGGACATGAATTGGCATTGGAACTTCTTCAGCAATTTGGTGGAGGCTTAGCTGCTCCTTCGGCGAACAAGTTCGGCAAGGTGAGCCCAACCACTGCACAACATGTTCTTGACGATCTCGGAGATGGCGTTGATTACATCCTCGATGGCGGTCCGTGTCGCGTTGGGGTTGAGTCAACCATTGTCGATTGCAGTCTTGAAGTGCCAGTGGTTTTGCGACCTGGAGGAATTACATCTGAAGCAATTGAATCGTTAGTTGTCCTCAACAATATTGACTCAGGCATTAGTCGCGCGCCGGGTATGTTGCTTGCTCATTACGCACCTTTATGCGAGGTCGTTTTGGTAGAAAATACGCCAGAAGCCGAAGAATTAGTCGGCGATACGGAAAGCATGAAGTATCGCATTCTCGACGCATCAATTGATCCAACTTCGTTCGCTTCAGCGATGTATTCACTTCTTCGGCAATGCGATCTTGATGGCATACAAAAACTTGTTGTCGTTCAACCCAAACCGATCGGAATCGGACTAGCGATACGTGATCGTTTAACTAAAGCGGCTCATGGTTCAAAAAACCAATCTCGTTAATTGTGCGTACCCAGAGATCGCGAATCGCGAGAGTATTTACCTCTCGGTCAACGATGAAGCTAACCGTTGATGATCCCGCGTCGGGGACTATCTCCAATTGGCACCAGGTCAGAGGAGGGTCCTCGAGTTGAACCTCCAACAAATATGGTGGTTCATCTGAACTCACGTCTCCCAATACTCGGGCCGCTAGAAGGACCACTTCATAGGCCACAACGGGAAGTGCGTTAATCGTAAATGATGGTCGATCAACGACAAACCGACTCGATTGGTCTGGAGCGCAAATTGGTGTCTCGTCAACTTGAGATACTTCAATCAGTGGTTCTGCTCGGCTCGCCATAATGGTGTCAAAAGCAAGGTTGACGAGAGCCATGTGTTGAGGGTCTCCGCCACGATCGGGATGGAATTCGCGAGCCAACATCCGGCGCGCGGCCACAATCTCATGAGTTGTTGATTCACGGTTAACGCCAAGTAACTCGTAGAAGGATTGATCAACCATGTTTTGCTTGACTCCGAACTATTTCGGACCGGCCGATGTGAACGTTGTGCCATCGGGGTCGACCGCCCAAGATGGGTTGATCCCCCATTGATTCTCAAAAACCAATTCCGAAATGGGGCGACGTCGAACTGGTCCGTGCGAGCCTTGCGGTGTACCAAGGGTGATGCACGCCGATATGGCGACGTTGTCTGGAATAGCCAGAAGTTCACGTAGTTGATTTTCAACACCTTGATGCCACATGGTGAGCGCACCCCCGTAGCCGAGAGACCGCGCTGCTAAAAGCAAGTTTTGACACGCTGGGTAAATCGATGCCCCTTCGTATGGTGACGCTTCGCGATAACGAACGAGGCATGCGAAGACGATGACCGGAACTTGTTCGATGTGGTCAACGTAATACTGCATCGTTGCGGCTTGACGTGACTTTGGCGAAGTGGGATCTTGACCAGAGCCCGCTTGATAACCATCGTTGCGCAATTTTGCGGCCCAACCTTGTCGAAACGATTCTCCGAGTGCGCTCTTTACTTTGTCAGCAACTTCTCCATTGGTGATTGCCAGAAAACGAAATGGTTGGCGGTTGGAACCACTGGGGGCTCGTGAAGCCAACCACAGGATGTGATTGAGATCATCGGTTGGAATCGGATCATTCGTATAACGGCGAATCGCTCGTGTCGATGACAACACCTCAATCGCCGAAATCGGTTTCACGGCGTCCACTTAGCGACCTGTGAAGTTTGCGGGTCGCTTCTCCATAAATGAAGCAACACCCTCCTTGAAATCTTGAGTTTTAAAGAGCGGTAATAGTTGTAAGAAAACATGGTGGATGTTTTGTTCAAACGTTTCTGTCTCAGCGGCACGCATCATGCGCTTGATGGCGCGAACTGCGAGAGGTGCATTGGCGGCGATTTCACCGGCCAACCCATAGGTGCGCTCGTCTAGTAGTTCAGGAGCGACAACGTGGTTTACCAAACCAAGCTCGAGTCCTTCATCGGCGGTCAAGGTGCGACCGGTGAAACAGATTTCCGCAGCCTTGGCGTATCCGACCATGCGTGGCAACAACCAGGTTCCTCCGCTTTCAGGAAGAATGCCGCGCTTGGCGAAACCCGGGGCTAACTTCGCGGTTGTAGCCGCAATACGAATATCGCAGCCGAAAGCCAAATCAAGGCCGTATCCCGCGGCACCGCCGTTTATTGAACAAATGGTTGGCGTGTCGAGGTTGTGCAAAACGACCGGCGGTGCAGTTCGCAGGTCAAACTCAGAACCCATGTCCCCTCCGGCATCAAGGACTCCCAGGCTTTCTTTTTGCCCCATCTGCGAAGCCAGATCAAGACCTGCACAGAAGGCCTTTCCTGCCCCCGTCAACACGATGCAACGTACATTGCGGTCCCGGTCACCCCGTAAGAGTTGATCTGACAATTCATTCAACATGGCTCCGGAGATGGTGTTCATCCGCTCAGGGGCATTCAATGTGATGGTGGCAATATGGCCGTCAACTTCGTACAGAACTTCGCTCATGGGGCAACCGTAGTCAAAGCAAAGGCAATTCTTGGCTACGGGAAGGTCCCGATCGAATATGTCTGGTGAGTTAAATCGGTGTGCTGATTGGGTTTTGGTTATGTAACTGTGCGGTAACCTGACATCTTCCAAACCAAATGGGGCACCCGCCCCTGATCTCCATAGGGGGAGAAATTATGCAGAAGTCCCGCGCACGCCGCGTTGGTGCTCTTCTCGTTGGTCTTGCAATCGTGGGCGCTTCAGCCTGCGGCGGCGACGACGACGAGGCAGTCACCACCGAGGCTCCAGCAACAAGTGAAGCACCTTCAACCGAGGCTCCGTCAACGGAAGCACCGGCCGCTGGTGGCGAACTTGAAGGAATGAAGGGTACGACACCGAAGGGTGCCGAAATCAGCGAAGAGTGGCTCGCAGAAGTTTCCGATTACTGGGTATCACTCGGTAACGAAGCTTTGGCTGACTTCAACTACGCAGCAGAGGCCTACGACGCCGCCATTGTTATCGCATTGGCCGCTGAAATTGCAGGCACCGACGGTGCAGCACACGCCAACGAAATTGTCGGCATCACCAAGGGCGGCACCAAGTGCACGACCTTCGCTGATTGCATGGCGATCATCGCTGAAGGTGGCGACCCCGATTATGACGGTTTGTCTGGTCCTCACGAATTCAATGGCAACGGTGAGCCCCTCGAAGGCAGCTACGCCATGCTTGAATTCGGTGCCGACAACCGCATCACCGAAGCATCAAATGAAAACCTGATCGCTGCCTCGGCTCCTGAATCAGCCATCGTTGAGTTGGGTACCACTACTTCAACTCGCGCCGGTGATGGTCAGTTGCACATTGGTTCGCTTCTTCCCGAAACCGGAAGCCTCGCATTCCTCGGTGACCCCGAGTACGCCGGTCTCGTTTTCGCAATCAATGAAATCAACACTGCCGGTGGCGTGTTGGGCAAAGAAGTTCTGTACACCCAGGGTGACTCGGGCGATACTTCAACTGACATTGCTTCAACCACTGCTGACCGTTTGATCAGCGAAGGCGTTGACGCCATCGTTGGTGCTGCTTCATCAGGTGTGACCTTGACCGTGATCGACAAGATCACTGCCGCTGGAATCACCATGTTCAGCCCCGCAAACACCAGCCCAGCACTCAGTGATTACGCTGATGACAGCCTCTACTTCCGTAACGCTCCGGCCGACGGACTTCAGGGTGCAGTAGTTGCTAACCAGATCATCGAAGACGGTAACGCTTCGGTCTTCATCATGAACCTTGATGACGCTTACGGTAATGGTATTGCCGCAGTCGTGAAGGACGTTCTTGAGGCCGCTGGTGTTGAAGTCAAGGGTGTCAAGGCATACGACCCGACCGCAGCATCATTCGACGCTGAAGTTGGCGAAATTGTCGCTGCTGACCCCGACGCCATCGTGTTGGTCTCGTTCGACGAAGGTAGCCGCATCTTGCGTACCGCCGTTGAAAACGGAATCGGCCCGAAGGTCAAAATGTGGTACGGAACCGATGGCAACATGGGTAACGCACTCGGAGAAAACTTCGACACTGGTAAGTGATCAACTCGATCAGTAACTAGTTCGACAAGAACTAGTTGTGAACTGGAAAGGCCCCTGGGAAACCGGGGGCCTTTTCTATTCTCGCTTTGATTTTCTGGTGGCGAAAATTGCAGAAATTTAGGCGATTTTCGCCACCAGAAAAACCAAGAAAATGTGTTCAGCCGCCGGTGGCTTTGGCCAACGTACCGAGATACAACTCGATCACATTGGGGTCACCGAGTAACTCACGACCGGTGCCGGTGTAGGCATTGCGGCCTTGATCGAGCACGTATCCCCGATTCACGACCTGTAAGCAGCGTCGGGCGTTTTGCTCAACCATCAAGATTGCGACACCCGAAGCATTAATGGTGCGGCATTGAACGAATACTTCGTCTTGTAGGGCCGGAGAAAGTCCCGCTGATGGTTCGTCCAGAAGTAGAACTTTCGGCTCAAGCATCAAGGCTCGTCCCATGGCGACCATCTGTCGTTCACCACCCGATAAGGCGCCAGCTCGTTGCGCGGAGCGATCGGCCAGCTTGGGAAACATCTCGGCGACGTACGCAAAACGTTCCTTGAAAACTGAAGGCTTCAAGAAACATCCCATTTCGAGATTCTCTTTCACAGTGAGGCTCGGAAAGACGTTCTTAGTCTGCGGGACGTACCCGACTCCTAACGGCACCAACTCATGAGCCTTGCGGCCAGTGATGTCTTGACCATTCAGAGAGATTGACCCTGAGCGGATCTTGCACATACCGAGGATGGCTTTCAGGAGCGTTGACTTCCCTGCTCCATTAGGTCCGATAATGCCGACAAACTCGCCCGCACGAACCTCAAGATCGCATCCATTCAAAATATTGACTTCGGGGATATACCCAGCAACCAATTCTTGAGCATGAAGGACAATTGAACTCTCCATCATTCACCTTCCAAAAGCGACTGACCTTGACGGGTGCCTAAGTAAGCATCGATCACCGCAGTGTTTGATGAGATGTCATCAGGGGTTCCCTCAGCGATGATGCGACCTTCGGCCATAACAATGACCCAGTCAGAAATATCGTGAACCATATCCATGTCGTGCTCAACGAACAGTACGGTCATTCCATCATCACGCAAACCGCGAATGTGCTGGTTCAACGATTGCTTCAAAGCCGGGTTAACACCAGCCATAGGCTCATCAAGCATGACCAGTGTTGGGTTGGTCATTAGCGCTCGCGCCATTTCAAGCAATTTACGCTGACCACCTGATAATGAACCAGCGTATTCGTCGCGCATATGGTCCATTTTGAAACGAGTCAGAAGTTCATCAGCGCGTTCGGTGATCTCGGCTTCTTGGCCCTTCCACAAGGCAGCGAACAAACCATTCCACCACTTCTCACCTTTTTGATCGGTGGCTCCGAGCCGCATATTTTCGATGACCGACAATTTCGTCAGACTCTTAGTGAGCTGAAAAGTACGAACCATGCCAAGAGCGGCTGTCCGATGAGAAGCAACACCATCCATGGATTTTCCGTTGAAATTCCATTGACCCGAATTAGGTTGGTCGAAGCCAGTCAGCAAGTTAAAGAAAGTTGTCTTGCCGGCACCGTTGGGTCCGATCAACGCAGTAATTGAACCTTTCTGGACTTCAAAGTGCTCAACATCAACTGCGACGATTCCACCAAATTCGCGACGAATATTGTCGGCCGTCAAAATCGGGTTTGGTTTCCGAGCTCCTGGAACTCGGTCAACACCTTGAAGAGCCTCGCGTGCCTGCGTAGCAATTTCGCCATATGTGCGCTCAGCGTCCATCGAAGGCCATCTCCTTACGATTACCAAAAACACCCTGGGGTCTAAACACCATTAAAAGAATCAAGGTGATACCGATCAAAATGAAGTTAAGTTGGCCGACTTGAGTTGACTTCATAATGGTGAAGTTGCCAATACTGACGGGATCCTTTGCAACCTGGCGTAAGAAATTGTCCATGAACGTGAAGAGGCCCCAGAACATCATGGAACCAACAATTGACCCCGAGACCTTGGCGACGCCGCCGAGAACTAGCGCGGTCAAAATGTAAAACGTGAGGTCTCGGCTGTAGTTATCGGGTTGGACGCTTCCGCGGTCAAGAGCAAAGATCATGCCGGAGACTGTTCCGATCACACCGCCAAGGATGAGTGATTGCATCTTGTATGAATAGACGTTCTTGCCGAGTGACTTAACGGCGTCTTCGTCTTCACGAATCGCCTTCAAAACGCGACCCCAAGGCGACTTCATTAACTTGTAGACGACAAGCCCGAATAACGCGACAAGCAGCCATCCAACGATTAACACCCACAACTCGCGCCCAGTGAACTTGAAGGGCCAAAAGCCATACTCGTCTGATTCTTGAATTCCGAAGTCATTACCCAATGAACGGAAGCTGTCAGAAAAACCGTTGATTCCATCGCTGCCACCAAAATACGTTTTGA
>JBIKOO010000026.1:0-22664 GCA_044358015.1 Ilumatobacteraceae bacterium | reverse complement strand
CATCGGGCGACTTCAAGATTTATAAAGAGCGCGATGAAAAGGTGTACGAAGGAACTCTCGGAAGCTTGTATCGCCCGAAATTTGTCGTCGGTGGAATAGCGGTACACGGCTCACGCAGTATTCCGGCTTATCCGGCATCGCACGGATGTATTCGAGTAGCGAACCCAGTGATGGATTTGATTTGGCTTGAAAACTTGTTACCCCAAGGCGCCAAAGTCTGGATTCATGACTAGTTGTTACTCGCCTGAAAACTATTTCAGGTGTGACTCAATCGCAGCAACTAAAGCTGGGTCTTCGGGTGTGATCATCGGGCTAAAGCGACCGAGAATTTCACCCGAGCCACTCACCAAGAACTTTTCGAAGTTCCAACGGATATCGCCATTGACACCTTCGGCATCGGCGACATCAGTGAGTTGCTGATAGATCGGATGGCGGTTGTCGCCATTGACATCAATCTTTTCGAGCAATGGGAACGTCACGCCATAGGTTGTTGAACAGAACGTTGCGATCTCTTCGGGTGAGCCAGGCTCTTGGCCCATGAACTGATTGCACGGAACGCCAACCACGCTGAAGCCTTGACCGGCATACTTTTCGTGCAGGGCCTCTAGTCCAGTGTACTGAGGGGTGAGTCCGCACTTGCTCGCCACATTGACAACCAACATGACTTTTGCGCCAAGGCCGCCAAGCGACGTGGACTGACCGGACAGAGTGTTAATGGAGATGTCGGAGATGCTCATGCCCAACATTGACATATAAACGCCGTGGGTCTGTGACCGAACGGGACGGCACAAGATAATTTGCCGAGACAATAAAGTGAATTGGTCGGGGAGAGGAGACTCGAACTCCCGGCCTCCTGCTCCCAAAGCAGGTGCGCTACCAACTGCGCTACTCCCCGAGGAGCAAAATTGTACCTCGTGTCACCAGCGGAAATGGTCTCGTCAGAGAGTTGTCTCGGCGTACGATCAAATATCGACCAATTTCGTGATCTTCCTCCTATGAGCGGAGTGTTCAGTTAATGAGAACACCGTTCGTGCGTTTCCTCATCACATTTGCGTTCTCGGTCGCATCCGCATGGTCAACCGTGACGGGGACCCTTGACGTTCGCTTTTCTATGGCAGTGGTGGTTGCGGCGGGGTTTTTCTGGGGACGAGGTGCCCTGATCGCTGGCCTGATCGGGCAAAGTGCGGCCTATTTCTTGCTGGGTAATGCAGCCGAACGGTCAGTTGTCAATGGTCATTTGGGGGCTTTGGTTGCGGTTGGCCTGTTGGCAATTCTTGAAACACTGGCGTTGTTCGTAGCGATTGAACACACCATTTCTCGGGTTCAACCTGAGACTCCAGCAAACCGGATCTGGAAGTTCCTGGGTGGGGTGGCTGTCATTTCGGTCCTTGGTGGGTTGAGCGAAACTCTGGTGGTTTCATGGGTCAACGGTGATGTCGCGATGTCGACGGCGAGTCAAAGTATTGGCATCGCGATTGCTGCAGTGATCGCGGCGATCATCGCGTCGCGCAAAAGCACTCACTGGTTTCGCTATGACAAATCAATTGCCGCAGAATTGCTGGCTCCGTTAGTCATTGTCATGATGACTTTGGTTGCGATCGCAATTACGCGACAGGTTTGGCAACGTCAAGATGAGGACAACCTGACGTTTGTCGCTGAAGCAGCACAAACAGGGTTTCTTGAGTCAACTGGTGAGCAGTTGTCAATGTTGACATTGCAAGTCAATAACTCTGATGAAGTCATTGTTCAAGATCCGACTCGGTTTGAAGAACAATTACAAACACTGGTTCTCGGTCAAGAAGAAATCTCGGTTGCCGCGCTTGTCAGCGTTGAAGCAAATGGTTCCCTATCAGTTGACCAGGCGTTGAGTCGGCTCGAAGCGCCAAGTGTGAGCTCGTTCAAAACTGCCGTCGGTAAATTTGATGGGGCAATACTTGATTCAACACAAAACAAAGAAGTGCGGTTACTCGGGATTGAAGATATTGCGTTGTCCACTTCAACCTTTGAGCCGAATATCTACTTCGCCCTTCCGGTAAAAGAGTCTCCGTCTCAACAATTCGTCGTCGTGTCGTTTTCAATCCCCGAACTCTTGCATTCGGGAATGGCTGCGTTCAGTGGACTCGTTGACGATGTGCAAATTGAAATTGCTGACATTGCAAACAACGAGATTTCAACATCGCTCTGGGTTGAGGGTGACAACAAGTCAGAACCTTCGCAGTCAGCTTCCAGCGATGGCGTCATTAGCGATCTGCGCCTGCGGTTTACTGCAAGCCCGATGGCGAATTTCGGTGTTGAGACCCGTTCAACTGTTCTGGTGTTGGGTATTGAAATTCTCTTTGGTTTGGCGATGCTCATAGTTCTCTTGCAAGGGGCGAACGCTCAGCATCGGCTCTTCCTCGAACGTCGTCGGCGAGAGTTGTTGCTGGAAGCAGCGCTCGATGCCACGCCTGGGAAATCTGTTGTCTTCGACGAGTCACTCAAAGTGTTAGCAGCGAACCAAGAAGTTCGTGATGAATTCCCTGGCGCAATTCCCGGACTCGATGTCACCGCGATTTTTGGGCTAACTCCCGATTCGGGTCGAGCGCGACTCGTCATTGATGCATTGCAACAAGCGCTTGACGGCG
The DNA here is from genome assembly GCA_044358015.1 of Ilumatobacteraceae bacterium. GTDB lineage: Bacteria > Actinomycetota > Acidimicrobiia > Acidimicrobiales > Ilumatobacteraceae > Casp-actino8. The sequence goes on along the minus strand of JBIKOO010000026.1, from coordinate 20,040 downwards.
AAGTTGCCCGTGCCGAACTAGGTGAAGACGATCTTGATAGTTCAATGCGTATAGTCGAAATTGAGGCGTACCCGATTCACGGAATGTCGAATGACCGCGTGGGCTTTTTGCACGCAACCGATTCGACTGAACGTCGCAGTTTGGCGATGCGTTCGTCACAATCCGAGCGGATGGAGTCACTTGGCGCTTTGGCTGGAGGGTTAGCTCACGACTTCAACAACTTGCTCTTCGTCACCCTTGGCAATCTGCAGTTGATGGCGATGAATGACACCATTGCGAACGATGAGAAGTTGTCTAAGTTTGTTTCACGCTCGATGTCGGCTGTCGAACGTGGCGCCGAAATCACCAAGTCGTTACTTGCTGTGGCGCGAAGCCAACCGCTTGAAGAGAGCGCGGTCACATTGTCCGATCTTGTGAAAGGACTCTTGCCACTGATGAAGCAAGCACTTGGCGCGGGACGACAAGTTGAAGTTGATATTCCAGATCCCAACGTGCAGCTCATGGTTGATGCGGGTCGCTTGTCGAGTTGCATTTTGAATCTCACGTTCAACTCACGTGATGCAATGGGTCCGACGGGAACCTTGAAGATCTCGGCACGACAGGTGCCAGAAACTCAAACGTTAGAACTCTCAGTTGCCGACGATGGTAAGGGCATGCCAGCAGACGTAGTTGCTCGTGCCTTTGAACCGTTCTTCACTACGAAACGGGCCGGCAGTGGAACCGGTCTTGGTCTCGCCACGGTGTATGCATTCGCTAAACAGAGTGGCGGCACGGCGTACTTAGAGAGCCGTCTCGGAGTTGGCACGACCGTGACTCTGAGCCTGCCGATTCATACCGGATCGGTGAAGAGCGATGAGCGGGCGGTACAACGACGTTCGGGTCGCCGTGTCGTTGTTGCCGACGACGAACAGTCACTCGCCGAAATGGTGGCTTCGTGGCTTATTGATATGGGTGTTGATGCTCGTTTTGAAACATCTCCCAAAGCTGCACTTGAACTCATCGAAACATTTGAACCAGACGTATTGGTTTCGGATGCAAACTTCGGTGAAGAGATGGACGGAATCCAATTGGCCCGTCTTGCAGTCGCAATTGTTCCCGATCTTGCGGTGATCTTTATGACCGGTTACTCGGCGAGTATGAAAGAATTGCAAGAGCAAGGAGAGCGGACTTTGGCTAAGCCGTTCTCGCGTGAAGACTTGTACAGCGCTTTGTCGCCGTTAATTGCCGAAGCGCGTGACGGTGAGGATAGTGAGGGTGGTGAAAAGTCATGAGTGATACGCCAAAAGTTCTTGTCATCGATGACGAAGAAGCAATTTGTGAATTGATTGTCGCAGTCGCTGAGTCTGCAGGGTTTGATGCGACGTCGGCCAGTAGCCCAAGTGAGATTGAGGCCGCAATAGTCGGGCGTTTTGATCTTGTTGTCCTTGACCTTTCCCTTGGCGAAATGGATGGCATTGAAGTGATGAGCAAACTCGGGGCAACTCATCGGGGAATGCCCGTGATTTTGGTGAGTGGTGCCGACCAATCATTGTTAGATACAGCGGGTCGTATTGCTGAGATGCACAAACTGCGAGTACTGGGCACCTTTGCGAAACCCTTCTCGCTAGATGTTTTGAAAACAGCGATGCTCGAACTATCACAAGTTTCTGAGATGGGGGTTGACCCGACAGGCCCCAAAGTCATCATTGACGCGAACTTGCTATTGCAACCAGATTTCGTGCAATTGGCATATCAGCCCAAGGTTTCTACCCGTAGTGGAGAAGCATTAGGCGTTGAGGCATTGGTTCGTTGGCGTCACCCTGAACATGGTGATGTATCACCAGCAATCTTTGTTGCACTGATTGAGCAAGAAGGTCGAACCGGTGAACTGCTTGACATCGTGATGTCGATGGCAGCCCGTGATCGTAAGCGCTACCGAGCGTTGGCATCAATGCCGGATATCTCCATCAACATCTCTGTCTTAGATTTAGATGACGAAGAATTGCCACGTCGAGCCCAAAAGATTTTGCTTGAAGCGGCGCCTGCTGAACGTTGGACATTCGAAGTCACCGAAACTGCTCCAATCACGGATGTTGCACCAGCGCTTTCAATCTTGACTCGTTTACGAATTGCCGGTTTCAAACTGTCGGTTGACGACTTCGGAACCGGCACGAGTAATTACGAACGATTGTTGGTCGCGCCTTTTACTGAGCTAAAGATCGATCGAGCGATGGTCAATCGCCTCGATATCAACGCCGATGAACCTGACCCGATGGTGCGATCTGGAATTGATGTTGGTCACTCATTGCAACTGCAGGTCGTTGCTGAAGGCGTCGAATCAGTTGATCAATTCCGTATGGTGCGCGATCTCGGATGTGACGCGGCCCAGGGGTATCTCATTTCGCCACCCGTCGCGCCAGTTCAACTAGATGTTGCTCTTGACGATTGGCGTCGCAAGTTTGAATATCTGTCGTGAACGACCAGGAGTAGTTCAGTTCGCGAAAAGTGTTGTGATAGCCGCAGTCAAAGTTTCGCGAACCTTGCTGTGCGAAAGCCCAAGGGCCTCTTTGAGATAAATGATGTTTTCAAGTGACAGCGTGTAGTCAAGGATTCGCTCTTTGTTTTCAATATCGCTCGTTGACTTCAATTCATTTTCAAACTGTTGCAAGGCTCGACGACCCATCATTTGTCGTCGCTCTTTCACGGCCATCGCAACGACCTGCGATTTATTAGCGGCTACGACGGCAACACGCATGACGCCGCCTACTTTGTCGTACAACTTCAGTCGGTGGTCAACGATTGAGTTGATTCTCTTGGTGAGATCGCCGGAACTATCGAGAGTTTCGTATAAATCACGAATTCGGTCCCATTGCACGGCGATCGCACAACTTGCCAGGTCTTCCATATCGTCGAAATAGCGGAACACCGAACGTTCAGATACCCCAGCCATTTCGGCGATGCGCGCGGCTGGTGGCTGAACTTCGCCCTGGCTATAGAGCTCGAGCAGAGCAGAGACCACGGCTTCTTTATTACGAGCACCGCGTTCGCGACGCCCGTCAAGAGAGATGGTGGTCGCGGCGCTTGAAGTCGGTGACATGCGAAGAGACTAGGGGAAAGTGGCGGTCTACTGCCACTTTCAGTGATCTTGCGGGACGGCTTTACGGCGTGACGATGAGCGCCGTCACCATGCCGAACATGCCTTGTGGGCCTTCAGCGTGACTCAGGATGTGACAGTGCCAGGCCCACACGCCTGGGTCGACGGCCTTATAGAGCACGGTGTAGCGCTCGCCCGGTGAGACCCAAATCGTGTCCGCAGGTTGCGGCACAAGTAATGGCACGCCGTCTTTGGCGACGATCCAACCAACCGGTTGATGCATGTGCATCGGGTGGCCCATGAGTCCTTCATTTTGGTAATGAACCATCATGACTTGGCCGAGACGCAATGTGTACGCCTCGGTTGCGGGGAAGGACTTTCCATTGAGTGACAAACCAATCGCTCCCGAGTCGTTCAAGGTCATCGTGACTTCTTTGTCGACTTGGGTGTAGCCCTTTTCCTTCAAGACATCGGGAATGGGCATTTCGCCCACCATGAACGATCCGAACAATCCATCAGGAATTTGGGCTTGAGCGTCGTGGTGCGAGTGATAGATGCCGACCGCGGGCTCAACTGTGGTCCACTCATAGGTGAATGTTTGCCCAGGCATGATTGGCTTTTGGGTGTACGGATCAACACCGTCGTACTTGTTTGGAACTCGAATTCCGTGGAAGTGAACCGAGGTTGACTCGCGAAGTTCATTGGTGACAACGATTCGCACTTTGTCGCCAACGTTGACCCGAATTTCTGGGCCGGGAACCGTGCCGTTGTACGTCATGGCTGTGACGATCTTGCCTGGTTCTACTTCCCAATCAACTTCTTTGACCGTGATGTTAAAGACCTTGGTGCCATCGGCTTCGACGATCGGCTCAAAAAGTTGACCGCCTTTTTCGCCCATAGTCGCGGCGGGGAAAGCCTTGGCACGTACCTCCATGCCTTGGTCCATTTCTTGCCAGTTAGCAAATCCGTGGAGACCGTCATCGGTGGTTCCAGAGTCGGTTGGAGCGCCGCCAGAGGTCACTGAAAGAGTGCCGACCATTCCAGAACTAGCGTGTCCGGCAATTTCGCAGAGCATATCCATGGCACCTTCGGTGAGAGTTCCGAGGTCGAGTGTTTCTGACTCTCCAGGGTTGATATCAGCGGTCTTTTTTCCCAAGCTCGGTATTGAGAGGTTGTGCACCACAGCGCCGATATTGGTGATTCGTAAAGAGACTGCTCCCGGGGGCACAACGATGGCAGCGGGAGTGATCGCAAACTCAGAAAGCTGAACGTCAACAATGGTTGGGCCAGTGCCCGAATCGGACGAACTTGATGCGCTCGTGTCACCCAAGCCAGTCATGCTTGCTATGGCCACAAATAGCGCAGCAATTGCCACGCCAAAAGAGCCCCACATCAGTACGGAACGATCATCTCTATTCATGAGACCACCTTGCTCGTAATTTCAACAAGGTTCGCAGGGATAACAGTTAGGTCCTCTAGGGACCTAAGTCCCAACTGTGGAACTAATCATGACTTTGCAGCGATGCTTATGAGGCGACACGAATTAAACGACGGGCACAATCCACTCAACCAAAGTCCCCCCACTTTCAATCGGGATTAACGCGCAGGTTCCACCGTGCGTCTCGGCGCGCGTACTGAGATTTCGTAAACCGTTTCCGGGACTTGATTGAGCATCTTGGGGGATACCGATGCCGTTATCAATGACCCGCATGGTCAAGGTGTAGTTGTGCACGATGAGTTCAACAGAAACAACTGTCGCCTGCGAGTGACGTGCGACATTGCCGAGGGCTTCGCGCAACGATGCAGTGAGGTCAATACGTAAAGGTCCAGAGACCATGTGCTCGAGCGCACCTTCGATACGCAAGCGAGGCGAGAAACCAAGGACCCGAGCAGACTGCGCAAGAATGTCGCCAATTTCTTGACCGAGCGATCCCTCACGACGGGCCGCACCCAATGTGAAAACGCTGGTGCGAATTTCTTTGATGATGTGGTCAATCTCATCAACAGATGTTTCGAGTCGCGTAACTGTTGACTCGCTATCTGGCAAACCAGATTGCTTCATTGCCATTGCTTGAAGTTCAAGTCCGAGTCCGAAAAGTCTTTGCAAAACGGTGTCGTGTAAGTCGCGAGCAATTCGTTCGCGTTCGCTTGACAACGTCAGCATTTCGCGGGTTGCACGCAAACGTTCGGCATCAGCCAGGCGATCAGTGATATCGCGAATTGAGGCGATAGTCATTGCGCCCATTGGTGAAGAAACAGGAGACAAACTGATTTCGACAGCAACTTCTGTTCCATCAGAGCGAACGGCAGCCAAGGTGAGTCCACGACCCATTGGTCGTGAATGGGGTGATTCGATGTATCCCTCACGGCGCCGAACATGGGTATCGCGTTCAAGCACTGGAACCAGCATCTCGACGCGTTGACCCACCAACTGAAGAGCTGAATATCCGGTCATTTCACAAAGCGCTTCATTGACGAAGCGAATTGTTCCGTCATGATTACAAAGTAAGAGTCCATCCGGGCTGTGAATGACCGCTTGACGCAAGATGGCGTCGGTGAGGGCCTCAGGCAAGGGGTGCTCGGTAGCCATACTTCGTCTCCATTGCTTGATCGTATGCTGAGAATTAAACTTTTTCGGAAATTATTCAGCGATGACAAATGTTGGGACTATAGTCCCTGCTTCGTTGCGTGGATATCGGGCAGACTTGCCCTGTGCCGATGCGTGTCCCAGTTTTTCTTCTTGATGATCATGAGGTCGTGCGACAAGGCGTGCGTTCTTTGCTCGAGGCAAGTGGCGAAGTCAAAGTTGTCGGTGAAGCAGGTCTAGCTGCCGAGGCACTGCCACGCATTAAAGCCTGTCAACCGCGAGTGGCGATTCTTGATGTACGCCTACCTGACGGCAACGGTGTCGAAGTCTGTCGCGAGGTCCGTAGTGAATTTCCTGACGTGTTTTGTTTGATGCTGACGTCCTATAGCGACGATGAGGCGCTCTTTGAAGCAATCATGGCGGGGGCGTCAGGTTATGTGTTGAAACAAATTCGTGGAAACGAACTGGTGACCGCGGTGAAACGAGTTGCTCTGGGGGAGTCTTTGCTCGACCCAGCTGTTACCGGACGGGTTTTGAAGCGTTTGCGTGAACCAACTCCCGAAGACGAAAGATTGGCTCGACTCACCGAGCAAGAGCGCAAAATCCTGGACTTGATTGCCGAAGGTTGTACCAACCGACAAATCGGTCAACGTCTACACCTCGCCGAAAAGACGGTCAAGAATTACGTGAGCAACATGTTGTCAAAACTCGATATGGAGCGTCGGACTGAGGCTGCGGTATTCGCGACCCGCCTTGAATTCTCTAAAAACAAGCCCGAGGCGTAATCAAAAGCCGCTTTAGGCTCGAGAATCGGCCTTGGCAATGCGCTTGGCAGCCCGGCCGATGGGGGCGATGTGGCGGGCATCTAGATCGCCAAGTTCAATACCGTTGTTGAAAAGAATGCGGTAGCGCTGCCAGTTGAAGCCGTTAGCGAGAAGAACTTTGCCCTCTGTACCGGCGGGGACGTCAGCCAAATCGGTGGTGGCGACTACCTTGTCCTTGATACGTAACGAAATCTGCTCAGCATGGGGCGTGGCCAGAGCGTGGGGCTTCCAGATGGGCTTAAACGGCGACTTCATGACTTCATCCTGACTTCACTGGGGTGTGTTTTCCAACATACATCAATCCTGTCCCTTCGTAGGTCCTCTCTGCCACCTCGCCGATACACTCGGCACTCTGTGAAGACGACATGTGAACCCCTCGAAGGCAACAAAGTCAAGCTCTCGGTCCTTGTGGATGAGGCTGATTTTGCCACTGACATAGACGCCGCTTTTGCCAAGATCGCTCAAGAGGTCCGCTTGCCGGGCTTCCGTGCTGGTAAGGCCCCTCGTAAAGTTTTGGAGGCTCGTATCGGCATCGCGGCTGCTCGCGAACAAGCTTTGCGCGATGCAGTGCCGCAGTACTTGGGTCGCGCCGTGCGTGAGCACAACGTGGACATCATCGCAACTCCCGAAATTGACATTGTGGGTGGCCAAGAATCTGGTCCCGTGTCGTTTGATGCAACTTGTGAAGTTCGTCCAATTATCACCCTTCCTGGCTATGGCGGCTTGCGCGTTGAAGTACCCGCGATTGATGTTGCCGATCAAGAAGTTGATGATGTCCTTGACACCGAGCGTCGTCGCTTGGGCAAGTTGACCACGATTGAGCGAGCGGCCAAAGAAGGCGACTTTGTCGTCGTCGATCTTGTTGGGTCGCGCGATGGTGAACCAGTGGTGGGTCTTGCTGTTGATGACTGGTCATATGAAATTGGCAAAAAGTGGGTTGCCCCGTCGTTCGACGAACAACTCATTGGCAAGTCGGCTGGTGAGTCATTCACATTCTCCGACACTCCTTCAGGCACACAAGAAGAAGCTGACTTCGCAGTCACTTTGAACTCGGTTCAAGAACTCGTCGTCGCCGATCTTGATGATGCGTGGGTCAACGAAAACATTGATGGTTTCACGACTGTCGCCGAATGGCGCGAATCAGTGGTTGAGCGGCTCACAACGAACCGTCTCAATCAGGTGCGCAATGTTGTCGTTGAAAAAGTGACCGATGCATTGGTTGCTCTTGCTGAAATTGAAACACCGGAAGCCATGGTTGCGGCCGATTTGCAGCGCCGGGTTGAAAACACCATTCGCCAGTTCCAGTCGCAAGGCATCAACATCGATCAGTGGATGCAAGCCACTGGTCAAGATGCGCAGTCATTTGTTGAAGGTTTGCGTCCGCAAAGCCAAAAGGCTGTCAAGGTCGACCTCGCATTGCGTGCTGTTGTGAAGGCCGAGGCGCTTGACGCATCCGAAGACGAAATCGAACGAGAATTCGAATCAATGGCCGATCGCACCAACGAGCAAGCAGTGCGCGAACACCAGATGGCGGGTTCGCCCAAGAACAAGAAGATCCGTTTCATTAGCGTCGATCAGGTTCGCGCGGCTTATCAAGCCAATGATGCAGTCGTTGATTTGGCTGCAGAAATTAGCAAGTCGAAGGCTCTCGACTGGTTGATTCACCGCGTTGAATACGTTGACCCCAGCGGCAAGACTCTTGACAATGATGTCGTGATCGGTCACTCAGAAGCCGATCACAATCATGACCACGATCATGATCATTCAGATCACGATCACTCAGACAACGATCACACAGACAACGATCACACAGACAACGATCACACAGACAACGATCACGCCGAAAACGACTGATAGGAACACTATGAACCTCGAGGCTTTCAACTACTACGTTCCGACGGTTGTCGAACAGACGAGTCGCGGCGAGCGCGCCTACGATTTGTACAGCCGTTTGCTGAAGGAAAACATTCTTTTCATTGGCACACCCATTGATGACACCATTGCCAACTTGGTGTGTGCCCAGTTGATTCACCTTGAGAGTGAAAACCCCGATAAGGACATCAACATCTACATCAATAGCCCTGGTGGAGATATCACGGCATTGTTCGCGATTTACGACACGATGCAGTTCATCAAGAATGACATCGCCACGATCTGCTTAGGTCAAGCCGCCAGTGCCGCTGCTGTTTTGTTGGCTGCTGGTACGAAGGGCAAGCGTCTGGCATTGCCACACAGTCGAGTGTTGTTACACCAGCCGTATGGTCAAGTCGGCTACGGCCAGGTGACCGACCTTGAAATCGCTGCCAAAGAAATTTTCCGGATGCGTGACATCCTGGAAGAAATCTTGTCGGAGCACACTGGTCAGCCTCGTGAACGCATTCACGCTGATACCGATCGTGACTTTGTGATGGAAGCAAACGAGGCTTTGGCCTACGGAATCATCGATGATGTCATCTCATCACGATCTGCAGTTGATCGCACTGGTCCCATCCGCTGAATACCCATCGTTGCCGCTGTGGCAAATAGCCAGTGGGCATCCAACCACTGAAGCACCCAAATGTGTAAGGCTGTGAGGCGAAAGGTTGGGTAGTCGTGGCAAAGTTTGGTGACACAGGCGAGATCGTTAAGTGCTCGTTTTGCGGCAAGTCGCAAAAGCAGGTCAAAAAGGTTATTGCCGGACCTGGCGTGTACATCTGCGACGAGTGCATCGACCTCTGCAACGAAATTATCGAAGAAGAAGTCGGCGAAGCCGCCGATCTTCGTCTGGAAGAGTTACCTAAGCCCCGCGAAATTTCCTCGTTCCTTGATGACTACGTCGTTGGACAAGATCAGGCGAAAAAAGTTTTAGCCGTCGCGGTGTATAACCACTATCGCCGACTGCAGTACCAAAAAGAAACTGGTATCTCGCGTCGTGATGAAGTTGAGTTAGCCAAGAGCAACATTTTGTTACTTGGTCCAACTGGATGTGGCAAGACTCACCTCGCTCAAACATTGGCGCGCATGCTCAATGTGCCGTTTGCTATCGCTGATGCAACTGCGCTCACCGAGGCGGGATACGTCGGTGAAGACGTTGAAAACATTTTGTTGAAGCTCATTCAGGCTGCTGACTTTGATGTGAAGAAAGCCGAAACCGGCATTATCTACATTGATGAAATCGACAAGGTGGCACGCAAGAGCGAGAACCCTTCCATTACTCGCGATGTGTCAGGTGAGGGTGTGCAGCAGGCGCTGTTGAAAATTCTTGAAGGAACTGTTGCCTCGGTTCCACCACAAGGTGGACGCAAGCACCCTCATCAAGAATTCATTCAGATTGATACCACGAATGTGTTGTTCATATGTGGTGGAGCATTTGCTGGTCTTGACAAAATCATTGAGCAGCGCATTGGTCACAAGGGCGTCGGCTTTCATGCCACGGTAAAAAACAAAGCCGAAAAAGATGCGGGGGACTTATTTGCTCAGGTATTGCCAGAAGACTTGTTGTCGTTTGGTTTGATTCCTGAATTCGTCGGTCGTTTGCCCATGGTTGGGGCAGTGCACAGTCTCGACAAGCCGGCATTAATCAAGATCTTGACTGAACCCAAGAATGCTTTGCTGAAGCAGTTCCAAAAGTTCTTCGAGTTTGAAGATGTTGAACTTGAACTCACTGACCAAGCTCTCGACGCCATTGCAGAGCAGGCTCTCGGTCGCGGCACTGGTGCACGAGGTCTGCGAGCAATCCTTGAAGAGACCCTGTTGAACGTGATGTACGACTTACCGGGTCGCGCCGATGTGGCCAAGGTCGTTATCGATGTTGACACGGTCAAACTGAAGTCACCACCCACTTTGGTGATGCGTTCAGCAGCCCGAGTCGCTCGCCCGCGCCGCGCCGCTAGTTGATTTCAGTCGTAGGGTTGAAGCCATGACATACCAGCAGGCTCTGGCGTATCTCGACGATCATGCTGGTTATCAGAAAACTGGTCGTATTGATTCGCCATCACTCGACACGATTTCGCGTCTATGCGAACTCATGGGTGAACCCCAACATTGTGCGCCGGTCATCCATATCACCGGAACCAACGGCAAAGGTTCAACAGCACAGATGATTACTCATCTCTTGATGGCAAGTGGTTTACGCGTTGGCACGTACACCAGTCCGCACCTTGAGCGAGTCAACGAGCGTTTTACTATTGATTGCGAACCAATTCCCGATGATGCCTTCGCCGAGCAGATTGCAGCGATTGCCGATTTAGAAATGCTCACCGGAGAGCGGCCTGGTTACTTTGATATTTGTACCGCTGCGGCATTTCGTTGGTTCGCCGATGAGGCTGTTGACGTGATGGTGATTGAAGTTGGTCTGTTGGGTCGTTGGGATGCCACCAATGTTGTTGATGCTCAAGTTGCGGTCATCACCAACATTGGTCTCGACCACATGGAGTTTGCTGGGCCAACTCGTGCTGATATCGCTCGTGAAAAAGCCGGAATAATTAAGCCTCAAAGTGCCGTGGTCTGTGGTGACACCGACGATGAAATCGTGGAGATCTTCGCCAACGCTGGGGGAGCTTCGTTGTTGGTTCGCAAACGAGATTTTGAAATTGATTCCAATCAACTTGCACTCGGTGGACGCATGATCGATGTTCGAACTCCGACCACGATTTATCCCGAAGTCCTTGTTCCGCTGCATGGTCGGCACCAAGCCGAGAATGCGGTCGTGGCAATCACTGCCGTCGAAGCCTTCTTTGCGCGACCCTTAGCCGCCGATGTCATTGATGAGGCATTTTCCAAAGTCTCGATGCCGGGCCGATTTGAAGTGATGGGGCACCAGCCCTTGGTGATTCTTGACGGGGCTCATAACCCAGCGGGTGCTGACGTGTGTGCTTCGGTCTTCTTTGAAGATTTCGATCCTGCAGGGCGTCGACTTCTGGTCATTGGTTGTTTGCGTGGGCGCGATCCGTACGACATGTTGTCGGCTCTACGGGCCGATGAATTTGACTTAGTGGTGTGTTGTACCGCCCCCTCACCACGGGGTTTGCCTGCTCAAGAAGTCGCCGAAGCCGCAAATCGGTTGGGGTGCGACGAGGTTGCCACAGTCAACAGCGTTGAAGCAGCGATTGATCGAGCGTTGCAAGAAGTCGGTCCCGACGATGCCCTGCTCATTACCGGTTCGCTTTATGTGGTCGGTGCCGCTCGGCCATATCTTCGCCGATTGCTGCCGTGACGCTAACCACCAGCCTGAACAGGTAGGAGGAGAACTGGGCGGTAGGATAAGTGTCCATGTCTGACCGTACCCTCGTCCTTCTCAAGCCCGACACCGTTGAACGCGGTCTCATCGGGTCCGTTTTGTCTCGATTTGAAGCCAAAGGTCTCACTGTGGTGGCCTTGGAGTTGCGCCAACTCGATGCCGACACCCTTGCTCGTCACTATGAAGAGCATGTTGGTAAGGGCTTTTATGGTGAGCTTGTGGCTTTTATGTCGCGTGGCCCAGTTGTCGCTTTGGTACTCGAAAGCCCCGAAAACACCTGGGAAGTGGTGCGCAACATGATGGGCGCAACCAATCCCCGTAACGCCGCCCCCGGAACCATTCGTGGCGACCTTGGCATCTTGTTCACCGAGAACTTGGTCCATGGCAGCGATTCCTTGGCCTCGGCCGAGCGCGAGATCAGTATTTTCTTCCCCAATCTGTAACATTTCGGGGACTCCTGCTTTCTGGCAGGGACCACACGTCGTAGGAGGCTCTGGCCATGGCCCGCAGTAACCCGCTGGCCCTCGGGCGAGATATAGCGATCGACCTAGGAACAGCAAACACGCTGATCTATGTGCGCGGTCAAGGCGTTGTCTTGAACGAGCCGTCGGTGGTTGCCCTTGACGTTTCGGATGGCAAGCCGGTCGCCGTCGGGCACGAGGCCAAGCGCATGATGGGACGTACTCCAGGCCACATTCGGGCCGTGCGTCCGCTGAAAGACGGAGTGATTGCCGACTTCGATGTCTGCGAAAAAATGCTGCGTTATTTCATTCAGAAGGTCCATAGCAGTCGCTGGAGCAAGCCGCGCATGGTGATCTGCGTTCCCTCTGGTATCACGGGTGTTGAGCAGCGTGCAGTACAAGATGCGGCTGAATATGCCGGAGCCCGTAAGCCGGTGCACATTATTGAAGAGCCAATGGCCGCGGCTATCGGTGCCGATCTTGCGGTCCATGAGCCGAGCGGCAACATGATCGTTGATATCGGTGGCGGAACCACTGAAGTCGCAGTTATTTCTCTCGGCGGCATCGTGACCGCCCAGTCATTACGTATCGCTGGTGATGAACTTGACGAAGCGTTGTTGGCATATCTGAAGAAAGAATTCTCACTGGCAGTGGGCGAACGCACCGCTGAAGAAATCAAAATTCAAATGGGTTCAGCGTGGCCATTTGAAGAAGAGATGACCGCTGATATTCGTGGGCGTGATCTCATTAGCGGTTTGCCACGAACAATTTCTTTATCAACTGATCAGGTACGTGAGGCAATCGCCGAGCCAGTAGCTGCCATCGTTGATGCAGTGCGAACAACGCTCGACAAGACTCCGCCCGAATTGGCCGCCGACATTATGCATCAAGGAATCACGATTACTGGTGGTGGTGCGCTGCTCGCTGGAATCGATCGTCGTTTGGCGCATGAGACTGGAATGCCAATCAATATCGCTAATGATCCTTTGTATTCAGTCGTCATTGGATCAGGTCGAGCATTGGAAAATATTGAGATGATGCGCGGTCTCTTGTCGCAGAGCGACGACTAGGTCGAGGTCGAGTCATGCCGGTTTATTCGGTGAGTCGTCGTCGGGCGATCGCTCTCTTGGCTCTGTCATCAATTTTGCTGATCACTCTTGATATTCAGGGGAACTCGGTGGTGCAGGGGTTGCGGGGAGTCTTCGGCACGATATTTCAACCAGTGCAGAGTTCGGCGCGCGTCATTACCAGACCCCTGGAAAATGCGTGGCAGGGGATCACGAATTACGGTGAACTTGAATCCGAGAACGCCCGTTTACAAGATCAACTTGATCAACAAGAAGGAGCGTTTATTGCCGCTCTTGCAACTGTTCGCGATGCCCAAGAGTTATTGGCGCTGAACGGCATTGATAACCTCGCCGATATTTCATCGGTAACGGCGCAAGTCATCGGTGGGACTCCCTCAAACTATTCACAAACGGTGGAAATCAACCAAGGAAGCGATCGTGGACTGCGCGTGGGCATGCCGGTCGTCAATGCAGCTGGCCTTGTTGGGCGTATCACTTGGGTTGATAATGACCGTTCGTTAGTTTTGTTGGCCAACGATTCGTTGTACGCGATCCCTGTTCAAGTGGTTAACCAACCAGATCTTGTACCTGCAACTACGACGACAACTACGACGACATCAACAACCACGACGAGCACATCGACGACAACGACATCAACGACAACCACGCCATCAACGACAACTCTGGTGCCAGCAGTTCCACTGGTAACAACTGTGATTGATCCAAATGCCGTGACAACGTCATCATCTACTTCGACGACGTCAATACCTTTTGATTTTTCGGGGATTGACTTTGAGGCCTTAGCCCCAACCACCACGGGCAACATTGTGACTATTGCTCCGGGAACAACCACGGGTGGTCCGACGACAACGATCAATTTAGATGATCTGCCGGTTGCCGAGACCGGAATTTTTCGAGGTCGAGGTATTGATAATGCTCCAGTTGTTGAGTTCATTGATCAAAACTCACGATTTGGCGAAGTTCAAGTCGGTGCCTTGGTGATCACCTCTGGCGGTTCGCAAAGTTTGGCTCCTCGAGGCATTGTGGTCGGGCGTGTGATCAAAATTGTTGAGCGAACGGGAACATCGGGCGCAGTACTTGAAGTTCGTCTGACCGCCAAATTGACTGCGCTTAATTTTGTTCGCGTTTTGCTGTATCAGCCGGTTGCCACAGGTACTCCATGATCGATTTCGTGAATAGGCCATTGTTGCGATTGTTCTTAGTCGGACTACCAGCTTTGGCCCTTCAAACAACTCTCTTCGCTGAAGTAAAACTCTTTGGTGTGGTGCTGCAAATCATGTTGGCGCTATCTATCGCGGCGGGTTTGGCAGGCGGTTCAGAAAACGGGGCGCTTGCCGGATTCGTTTTTGGTCTGATGTTTGATCTGGTGTTAACGAGCCCACTTGGCTTGTCGGCTCTAGTTTTTGGGGCCGCTGGTTGGGCTGCTGGATACTTACATTCACGAGCACTGGAAAATCCTAAGTGGTTGAACGCATTGGTCATTGGTCTGATGAGCGGTCTCGCCACTTTTGTTTTACCCGTTGTCGCTAACTGGATCGGCGTTGAAGGTTGGCTCTCGTCACGTTTGACTAAGGTCATCATCGTTGTTTCGCTGACGAATGCGCTTTTCAGTTTTATCGCAGTGCCGATCGCCCGCTGGTCACTCGCGATTCGACGTAATCAACGACTTGCACCACCAGCCGAGGTGTTCTTGTGATGGTGATGCCACTCGTTTGTGATCATATGTCAGGCTATGTCAATGGCATCTGACAAGCGCTCAAGTCGTTTGGCGGCAATTGGAATCGTTGCCATGTTGCTTTTTGGGGCCATGGGTATGCGCATGTGGTTTTTGCAAGTCGTTGATGCGCCAGCTCTTGAACAAAAGGTGCAGTCCAACAAAACCCGCACGCAAAAATTGTTACCTGAACGAGGGCGAATTTTTGACCGCTTTGGCCACATTATGGCTGATAACGAAAAGATGTTGACGGTCACCCTCTCGTGGGAAGCTCTTCGTGATCAAGCCGACCGACTTGAACTGTTTGGGCGCTTGGCGCCAATTTTGCAAACGAATGTGACTGATTTAGAAACACGTTATGCCGGGCCCCTTGGTTCTGATGGCAAACCACGGGGTTCAAAATACAGTCCTCTTCTTCCGTTGCCCATTAAAGAAGATGTGGGCGAAGAAACCGCGATGTATTTACTTGAGCGGAGCGAAGATTTTCCAGGAATTGACGTGACGATTGAATGGAAGCGCGCCTACCCGTACGCTCCAGTGGCTGCGCACATCCTTGGGTATCTCGGCGCGATCACCGAAAACGACAGCGCGCAATACCTCGATTTGGGCTACAACCTCAATGAACGAGTCGGTCAATTCGGAGTTGAAAAGGTTTACGAGCGCTATTTGCGTGGAACACCCGGCTATGTGAAGTACGAGGTTGATTCTCGCGGGGCAATCTTGCGAGTGCTTGAACGGGTTGAACCTATTGCCGGTAATGATTTGCAACTTTCTATTGACCTCAGTCTTCAGCAATTTGCCGAACAGGCTTTAGAAACTCAACTTCGATTGCGTCGCTTCGTGGAAACTTGCCAGGCCAAAGATGAGAAACGCAAATCTGTCAAACCTCAATTCCCAGATTGTTCAAATCTGAAGGCCCCCGCTGGTTCAGTTGTGATGATGAACTACCTCACGGGTGAAGTGATTGCTCTCGCGAGTTATCCAACTTTTGATAATCGCTGGTTTAACTCCGGAATTTCCGGGGACAAGTTTTCAGAGATCTTCCCAAAGACTGATGATCCCGATAAGTCACTTTTGGTCAATCGAGCGATTCAGGGCCAGTACAACTTGGGTTCAAGTTTCAAACCCTTTGTGGCTTACGCGGCGTTAGATACCGGCCAATTGCCCGGTGGTTCCGAATACCGTTATCTCGACCAGGGCGAATATCAATTGGTGAGTATTGATAAAGAAACCTGTCAGATCATCAAGTGCATTTTCCGAAATGCTCTGTGCGGCGGAGGCAACTACGCTTGTCGTTACGGCAAGGTCAATGTTGAAGAAGCATTGGCTGTTTCGTCGGACACTTTCTTTTACAAGATTGGTGAAGAGATTTTCTCTGAGCGTGGTGGTCAACCAATTTTGCAAGAAGAAGTTCGTAAATTTGGTTTCGGAAGTCAGACCGGGATTGATCTTCCTTTTGAAACAGCCGGCCGAGTACCTGACAAAGAAAGCAAAAAGAAACTGGTCGACAACGGCGTTTTGATGGAAGGCGAAAGTCCGAACTATTTGGTGGGAGACAACGTTCAGTTATCGGTCGGACAAGGTCTCTTGGCAGCGTCGCCGCTTCAACTGGCTCAAGCGTATGGAACGTTGGCGAATGGCGGAGACGTGAACCGCCCTTTGATCGCCCTCGCGTTACTCGAACCTGGCACTCCGAACTCTGATCTAGTTGGAATTGCTGATCTGACTAAATCAACCGTGGCCGTCAATCTTGGAACCACCGACACGATTCGTAGTCTGAATTTGCCCGCCGAAATTCGCGATCCGATTATTCGGGGTTTGACTCGCGTGATTACGGGGCCTGGCGTTTTTTATGATTTCTACCACTCAACGACGGGCGAAAGATTATTTGCTAGCTATCCCTATGACGAGTTGCCCATTGCTGGGAAAACGGGCACTGCTCAGGGTGCGGCCAGTCTTCCATGGAATGACTCGTCGGCCTTTGGCGCATTTAGTCTTGACCCGTTTCAGCCCTATGTCGTGACGGCGTATTTGGAAAAAGCCGGTTACGGATCAAAGGCGGCAGCACCTGTCGTCAAATGTATGTTCATGGCGACGATCGGCGCGGCAACGGTGGGAGAGGTACTTCCTTCAAACCCTCTTGATATCACCGCAACCGTCGCCGCTCCCGAGCGCTCTTTGCCAAGTAATCGTTGTCTGGGCGGCGCGACGTATGGTGGGCGTGACTGATGGTTTATCCGGTCTTGAATCGGCGGAGTCAAAGTCGAAGTCAGAATCGATTAGGCAATATTCGTTCGGGTCCCGGAGACCCGAGTCGAAACATCGACTGGACGATGTTGATTCCAGTAGTTCTCTTGGGCATTATCGGCGCGTTTGCGGTTTATAGCGCGACCTTTTGGAAAGTTGATTCAGACCCGTATTGGTTTGCGGTGCGCCAAGTCACTTTCTTGATTGCTTCGGCAGTTGTGCTTGTGATCGTGATGGCCTTTGACTACCAAATGCTCCGTGAACGGGCCTACTTCTTGTATGGATGCTCAATCATCGCCTTAATGATGGTGCTGTCAGTCGGTGCGCTAAAAGGTGGAGCACGACTGTCTTTCGATTTCGGTCCGATTGCATTTCAACCTGCTGAGTTCGCTAAACCAGCCGTTCTCGTGGCCTTAGCTGCTTATTTCAGTGAATCCCGTGAAGAAGTGATGAGTTACTCAAAGTTCGTAGGTGGCTTGGTGCTCGTCGGAATTCCGACAGCTTTGATCATCGTGCAACCCGACCTCGGCTCAGCCTTCGTGTTGATCGTTGGCGCGCTGGCAATTCTGGTGATGGCCGGCGCACGGCTGCGCTATTTGGCGTTGATCAGTATGTTGACAATTGCCACGGTGGCCGCTGCTGTCGTGGCTGGCATCGTTGACCGATATCAACTCAAGCGCATTACCGCATTCATCAACCAAAACTCAACAGATAAAGACCTTGAGCGTTACGTCTTTCAGGTTCGGTACGCCAAGCGTGCGGTGGCGACGGGCGGCTGGTTCGGCAAGGGGTATCTCGATGCCCCGTTGACGAATGGCAAGTTCATCCCGGTGCAGCAAAGTGACTTCATCTTTTCGGCGATTGCCGAGCAATTCGGAATGATTGGTGGGGGAGTCGTTCTTGGCCTGTTTGGACTGTTGCTCTTCCGGATCTGGCGGGTCGGGCACCTCAGTAAAGACCTTTTTGGCTCATATATTTGCGCCGGCATTTTCGGGGTCATCTTGTGGCATGTTTTTCAAAACATCGGGATGACCATGGGAATCATGCCGGTCACTGGTGTGCCTTTGCCGTTTGTGAGTTACGGGGGTTCGTCGCTTGTGGCCTTCGCCATCATGATTGGTTTGGTTGAGAGTATCCACATGCGCCGGATGCGGTAGCCCTGTGTGTGAAGCGGACAATAACAACCGCTAGGCAGACTTATCCACAGGTTGGGTGTGGCGATAAGTGACCCGTCGTGTCAGGCTGACGGTACAATTCGCAAGTCATGACATCCCTGTGGTCGCGGCTAGAACCGCTTCTTGCTCGGGTGCGCAAACCAGCCCGCTATATCGGGTGCGAAGATGGAGCGATAGTTCCTCAGCACGGCCACGGAAAGGTGGCTTGGCTCCTCGCTTACCCCGATGTGTACGAGGTCGGCCTGCCCAATCAAGGGCTGCAGATCCTGTACGAGATTCTGAATGAGCGCCCCGACGCCGTAGCCGAGCGTACGTACGCGCCCTGGGTTGACCTCGAAGCCCTCATGCGTGAGCGGGGGATTCCACTTTTTTCGGTTGACACTCATCGTGCCGCCGAGGATTTTGACATCTTGGCTTTCAATTTGTCGTCCGAACTGGTTTTCACCAATCTGCTCAATATGGTCGATTTGGCAGGGGTACCGGTGCGAGCTGAGTTGCGTTCACCTACCGACCCGTTAGTGATGATTGGCGGTCATGCCGCCTTCAACCCCGAACCCATGGCGGACTTTATTGACGTCGCGGTGCTTGGTGAAGGTGAGGAAGTGATCGGTGAGATCACTGAAGTTGTTCGAGAATGGAAGGCCTCAGGCCGTACCGAAGGTTCCCGCTTGGCGGTTCTGAAGGCACTTGCACAGATCCCTGGGGTGTATGTTCCGTCGCTCTACGGCGTTGAATACGACGGGGATCACATTCGCGAAATCAAGCCTCTGTACGCCGGTGTTCCCGAGCGAGTCATGAAGCGCACTGTGTCTGATCTTGGTGATTGGGATTACCCGCGTCGCCCGCTTGCCCCGTTGACTGAAGTCGTGCACGACCGATTAGCGGTTGAAGTTTTTCGTGGATGCACGCGCGGTTGTCGGTTCTGCCAAGCTGGCATGATCACCCGTCCGGTACGCGAGCGTCCCGCCGAACAAGTCCGCTCCATGATTGTCGATGGATTGCAACGGACGGGTTACAACGAAGTCAGCCTCACATCGTTATCAACGGCTGATTTCAGTGGAATTGAATCAGTCATCACGTCAATCGTGCCTGACCCCACTGCGTGCGGTGCACCAACTGTGAGTTTGCCGTCGTTGCGCGTTGATGCCTTTACTGTTGGCCTGGCTGCCAAGGTTGCTGGTGGACGCCGCAGCGGTTTGACGTTTGCTCCCGAAGCTGGTACCTGGCGTCTGCGCACAGTGATCAACAAACTGATCACCGAAGAAGATTTGTATGGAGCGGTGGAATCAGCCTTTGCTTCGGGTTGGTCGCGGGCCAAGTTGTACTTCCTCACCGGGTTACCTACCGAAACCGATATTGACACGCAAGGCATTATTGATTTGGCAGCTGGTTGTGTTGCTGTCGGTAAGCGTCATACCGGTCGAGCCAATGTGACGGTAAGTATTGGTGGATTTGTTCCTAAATCACATACTCCGTTTCAGTGGTTTGGGCAAAACAGCGTTCCGGAATTGCGTCGCAAAATCGGTTTAGTTCGCGATGCTGCGACGAAAACCAAGGGTGTCAATGTGAAGTGGCACGATCCATCAGCGTCGTTGGCTGAAGGTTTAGCAAGTCGTGGAGATCGACGCATCGGTGCGGTGATTGAACGCGTCT